>NZ_JBDPMC010000111.1:0-17517 GCF_039871625.1 Micromonospora sp. B11E3
AAGCAGTTCCGGGCGGTCGCGACCAGGTACGACAAGCGCGACTACATGTACCAGGCCACCGTCGACATCGCCACGATGAAGATCTGGCTACGCGACCTCACCCAAGATCGACGAGACACGGCCTAGGGCTGGACCGTCCGCTGGTCTACGCCCGGGTCGACGTGATCCGCAGCGCCGACGGCGCGCCGATCGTGTTGGAGCTGGAGTTGTGCGAGCCGTCGCTAAACCTGCCGTTCACCGACCACGGCGCGACGCGTTTCGCGGAGGCTATGGCCGGACGGCTGGGGGTCAAGGCTCGATGATGAGCGGCGCGAGTCGGCGGATGGCGTCGTCGACGTCGGACGCCGACGGCGCCGCGACATAGCTGAGACGGACGTGCATGACGCTGCTATTGGTGGCGTAGTAGTTGGTGCCGGGCGTGATGGCGACACCCCTCGCGAGAGCGGCGGCCACGAGTTGATGGTCGTCGAGGTGGGCCGGAAGCGAGACCCACAGGTGGTAGCCGCCGCGCGGGCGCAGGGCGAGAGCGTGGTCGCCGAATGTCGCCGAGACGGCGTCGGCGGCCACCTCGCAGCGGTGCGCCAGTGCGATGCCGAGCGTCTTCAGGGTGCGCTTCCAGCCGGCGGCGGTCACCACCTCCAGCGCCGTGAGCTGCAGCGGAGCGGGTACGAACAGGGTATCGATGACGTGCGCCGACCGCAGTCGGGCCAGGACCGGGCCTCGGGCTGCGATCGCACCGACGCGTAGGTTCGGCGATGTCACCTTCGTCAGCGATCTGATGTGAACGACGGTGCCGTTCGGGTCGTCGGCGATCATCGGAGGCGGCGTGGGTCCGGCGTCGGCATGCGCCATGTGCCGGGCGAAGTCGTCCTCCATGACGAAGGCCGCGTGGCGGCGGGCGATGGCACGGATCTCGTCCTGCCGGGCCACCGAGAGGCTTGCCCCGGTGGGGTTCTGGAACAGCGGCTGGACGATGATGATGCGGGCCCGCGTACGAGTGAGGGCCTGGTCGAGATGATCCGGGCGCAGGCCGTTGGCGTCGAGGGGAACCGGAACGGTTCGCAGGCCCGCCGCATGGGCGGCCGCGATGGTGCCCGGGTAGGTCGGCGACTCGAGGATGACCGGATCTCCCGGTTGAGCGAGCGCGCGCAGCGCCGTGGCCAGCGCGCTCTGCCCCGCTCCGCACACGAGGATGTCGTGGCGGCCGAGACCGCCGCCGATGTCGGCAGCAAACCAGTCGCGCAGCTCGGGCACCCCACCGGCGGGCGGACGGTCCCATGCCTCCGCGCGTTTCGCCGCGCGAGACAACGCCGTGGCCAGGGTGCCCAGCGATTGCAGCCCAGGATGGAGGTAGCCGCCGTTGAGGTCGACGATGTCCGGCCCTGACGTCGACAGGGTCCCCATTAGGGCAGGCGCCTTGAAGTCGCGCAGAGTGCCGATGGACGACGGTTCCTGGCTCGCGGTGTCGAGGGCGGACTCCTGCCAGGACGTGTCCCCGGTGCGGGCCACAGGGCGCGTCGCCGTGCGGTACGTCCCAGCGCCGGGGCGGGACGCGATGAGCCCGCGCTGGGTGAGGAAGGCCAGCGCCGCAGAGACGGTGGTGCCGCTCGCGGCGAAGCGGCGCACGAGCTCCCGATGGGTTGCGATGCGCGTACCCTCGGGCAGTAGCGCTATTTCCTGCGCGAGGGCATGTGCCAGAGAGCGCCAACTGCTATCGTTGTCCATGAGTGTTGAGAATAGCGCTATCGCGTCGGTACGGATATCGCCACTGTCGAGCGGGATCGTGTTCGCCGCGCTTGGCGTGCTGAGCTTCTCGTTCAGCTTCCCGGCGACGCGCTGGACGCTCGACGGGTTCGGGCCGTGGAGTGCCACCGGGGTCCGCGGCCTCCTCGCCGCCGTTATCGCACTCGTCGCTCTCATCGCGACGCGCGCGCCGCTGCCGGCCCGCAGCGACTGGCGCGCCCTCGCCGTCGTGGCGGCCGGATGCGTGATCGGCTTCCCGCTGCTCACCACGTTCGCCCTGCAGACATCGTCCACAGCACACTCGGCCGTTGTCATCGGGGCCCTGCCGATGGCCACCGCGACGATCTCCGCTCTGCGTACGGGACGCTATCCGTCCAAAGTATTTTGGCTAGCGGCGTCCATCGGCGCGGCCGCCGTCATCGCGTTCACCATCTCGCAAAACCACGGCCGGCCGACGATCGCTGATCTCTATTTGTTCGGCGCGCTGCTGGTCTGCGCTGCGGGGTACGCCGAAGGCGGGCAGCTCTCGGCGCGCATGCCCGGCTGGCAGGTGATCGCGTGGGGCGTCGTACTCGCCGCACCCGTCAGCCTCGCCGTGTGCGCGGTCGCGCTCCCGCACGAGCCGGTGCGTTTGACGGCCGAGGCCATCACGGGTATGGCGTACATCGCGGGCATCTCGCAGTTCGGCGGGTTCGTGGTCTGGTATCGCGGCATGGGCCTCATCGGGGTGGCGCGGGCGAGCCAGCTCCAACTCGCCCAGCCCCTGCTGACGCTGGTGTGGGCAGTACTCCTGCTGGGCGAGCACCTCAGCGCCGCCGTGCCGCTGACCGCGGCCGTCGTCCTCGGCTGCATCGTCGTCACGCAACGGGCGAGGACGGCATGAAGACGTCCGAGCAGACCGGATCGGAGCTCGTCCACCATCTCGTACCGGATGAGCTGTGGGAATTGTTCCGGCAGATCGTGCCGGTCAAGAGCGTACGCCGGCCGCAGGGTGGCGGCCGGCGTCGGGCGGACGACCGGCAAGCGCTGGCGGCGATTGTGTATATCACCAGTACCGGCCGCGCTTGGCGGCAGATCCCCGAGAACTTCGGTGTGTGCTGGCCGACCGTCTATCGGCGGTTCGCCGAATGGAGTCAGGCGCATGTGTGGACCCGCCTGCTGCGGCTGATCGCGGACCGCCACGGCGAGCGCGACGACCTGAACTGGTCACGGCAGGCGATCGGGGCGGTGTGTTCACGGGCGGCAAAGGACGACCCCTGATGCGGCGCTGTTGCGTTGGCGGATCGGTGGACACGCCGAGCCGCGTCACCGGGCACTGTCAGATGGCTCGGGCCAGTTCCGTAAACGCGGCGGCCACCCGCAGACCGGGCGGGACGTCAGCGGCGAGCTCGTCGTGTCCGCGTCGGAGGTTCTGAACGAAGGCACGGCCGGCGATGATCGTTTGCGCGGCGCGGTCGGTGCGGAGTCCGCGCATCGGTCTGAGCCTGTGCTTGAGCTGGCTGTGGTCGGCCTCGATCGGATTGTTGGCGTGTCGTTCGATGTGGTGCCACGACGACGGGACCAGGTCGTCGAGCACCCTCGGATAGACCGGGTTCGCGTCGGTGACAACCTCGCCGGGCGTGACCTTCAGCGTGGTCAGCGTCCGGTGGAAGAACCGCCGGGCCGCTGCGGCGTCCCGACGGGCCGAGACGAGCACGTCGATGACCTGACCATGCTGGTCCACGGCCCGGTACACGTACCGCCACACCCCGTTGACCTTGACGTAGGTCTCGTCCACGAACCAACGGTCACCAGGTGAGTGACGAGCGAAGCGAGCGGCGTCGGCCAACAGCGGGGTGAACCGCTGCACCCTGTGCCGTGCCATAACTCGTCGCACATGCTGTGAGCCGGGAGTTCTCGGCTCGGGCCGATGATCTCTGGTATGACCGTGCGGATGCTGTACCTGGGAATGATCAGCCTGTTCAGCGGACTGGGGTTGTTGATCCGGGGCGACAGGGCGTTGCTGGTCGAGGTTCTCGCGCTGCGGCATGAGGTAGCGGTGCTCCGCCGGCAGGTTCCCGGCCGGCCGCGGCTGTCCTGGCCGGACCGGGCGATCCTGTCCGCCCTGGCCCGCCTGCTGCCGGCCCGGATACGGGAACATCGGATCGTCACCCCGGCCACGTTGCTGAACTGGCACCGCCGCCTGGTGCGACGCCACTGGACCTACCCCAACCGACCCGGCCGGCCACCAGTCAGCGACGAGATCCGGGACATGGTGCTACGGCTGGCCGAAGAGAACCCGCGATGGGGACACCGCAGAATCCAGGGCGAACTACAGCGGCTCGGCCATCGGATCGGAGCGGGCACGATCCGACGGATCCTGGCCGGCTGGCGGGTCGCCCCCGCCGCCCCGCCAGCCAGACACCAACTGGGGCACCTTCCTGCGCAACCAGGCCACTGGCCTTCTGTCCATCGACTTCTTTCACCTCGACACGATCCTGGTGCGGCGCCTGTACGCGCTGGTGGTCATGGAGGTGACCACCCGACGGGTCCACCTTCTTGGCGTCACCGCCCACCCCACCGGGCAATGGGTGACCCAGCAAGCCCGTAACCTCGCTATGGAGCTGGGCGAGCGTGCCAACCGGTTCCGGTTTCTCATCCGCGACCGCGACAGCAAGTACACCGCCGCCTTCGATCACGTCCTCGCCGCTGAAGGCATCACCGTGGTCAAGACCCCGCCCCGCACCCCGCAGGCCAACTGCTTCATCGAGCGCTGGGGCCGCAGCCTCCGCGACGAATGCACCGACCACGTGTTGATCTACAACGAGCGGCACGCGCTGGCCGTAGTCGGCGAGTACGTGGACCATTTCAACGACCACCGGCCGCATCAAGGGC
This sequence comes from Micromonospora sp. B11E3, assembly GCF_039871625.1. NCBI lineage: Bacteria > Bacillati > Actinomycetota > Actinomycetes > Micromonosporales > Micromonosporaceae > Micromonospora > Micromonospora sp. B11E3. The sequence goes on from NZ_JBDPMC010000111.1 coordinate 4,618, forward strand.
GGCAGCAGCGGCCACCCAACCACGACCCGGCCGCCATCAACCCCATGGACAAGCCCGTACGACGCCGACGACGACTCAGCGGGGTGATCAACGAGTACCACCGGGCGGCCTGAAATGATCTTCAAAATGCCAGGTCAAAGCCACTGAACGAGTTTTGGCACGGTACACGCCTCCACCTGCCTTGATATGGGGTGGAGGCGACGACATCTTGCTGACCTCGCCGGTCAGATCAGAGCGGGCCTCGATGCTGTCCCGGCGGCGGATCGCAGATATCCTGCCCCCGCCACGCAAGCGATCAGCGCGGAGAACCCGCCGACGCGCGACAATCTCACCGCCCTTCACACCGGCCTCAGCCCGGCCGCCTGATGCTGATCGGCTGCCAGCGGGTGCAGCGCACCTTGACTACAGTCCGTAGCCGTTACAGGCTGTCCTTCGCGGCGAGCCGCCGTACGACGGCGGTCAGGATGTTGATGCCGTTAGCGCAGGCCTCCGGCGTGGAGTACTCACGCGGGTTGTGGCTGATCCCGTCGTACTCGCCGGGGACGAACACCATCGCGGTCGGGCAGAGCGCCGTGATCTCGCCTGCGTCGTGGCCGGCGCCGGATAGCAGCCGCATCTGGCTCAGTCCGACAGTGTCGATCTCTTCGGAGATGACGTTTTCCACGTCGTCGTGGAATTCCACCGGGGGTGTCTTCGCCGTCTGCTTCGGTGTGATCTGCACGCCGGTCTTCGCGGTGACGACCTCGAGATACCGGCGCAGCTCTTCCTCGGCCGCCTGCATGTAGGTCTCGCTGGGGTTGCGCAGGTCGACGGTGCAGACGACCCGGGCCGGCACGATGTTGATGAGGTTGGGATAGGTGTCGTTGCGTCCGACGGTGACCCGCAGATCGCCGTACTTGCCCGAGTCCACCATCTCGTGCAGCTTGAGGGTGATCATCGCCGCGGCGAGACCGGCGTCGTGGCGTAGCTCCATCGGGGTCGTTCCCGCGTGCGCGGACTTGCCGAACAGGGTCAGCTCCTGCCAGCTGATCGCCTGGACCCCGGTGACGACGCCCAACTCCCTGCCGGCCGCGCTCAGCACCGGCCCCTGCTCGATGTGGCACTCGACGTACGCGTGCGGCGCCGCGAGCCGGGCCGGCGCGGTGCCGCGGAAACCGAGCCGTTCCAGTTCTGCGCCGACCGTTATGCCGGTGACGTCGGCACGGAGAAGAGCCTCGTCCAGCGGGATTCGCCCCGCCGCGACGGCACTGCCGAGCATGTCGGTGCCGAAGCGGACGCCTTCCTCTTCAGTGAAGAAGGCAACCTCGATGGGATGGTCGGTCAGCACCTTGTGCTCGTTGAGGATGCGGGCCATCTCGATCCCGCCGAGCACACCGAGGCATCCGTCAAACGCCCCGGCCGTGGCCACGCTGTCGATGTGCGAGCCGACGAGCACCGGCGGGGCGTCGGCGAGTAGCCCCTCCCGCCGGCCGTACACGTTTCCGAACTCGTCAACGCGCACCCGCAGGCCGGCCTCGCGCATCCACCGGATGACCAGTCGGCGGCCCTCGGCCTCTGCGTCGGTCAGCGCGAGCCGGTTGACGCCGCGCAAGCCGCTGCGTCCATCAATGTAGCTGCCCACCTCGGCCAAGGCCATGAGGGATACCCACAGGCGATCCTGGTTGATCGCCAGCCGATCCTGGCTGTTGGTGCCGGACATCGCGGTCTCCTTCGTCAGATGGCTTGCGGGGCCGGGCAGGTGCCGACGATCCGCTCGTAGCCGACCGGGTCCGTCGCGCCCTCGGTGGACACCACCAGAACGTGGTCGTCGGCGGTGAGCTTCAACTCGTCGGAAAAGGCGAGCAGGCCAGCCAGCCCTGCGGCCCCGCTCTCGCCCGAGACGATGCCGTCGGAGGCGAGCAGGCGCATCGCCTCTTCGGCGTCGGCGTCCTCCACCGCGGCGAAACAGGACATCCCGGCGCTCACGTCCGGCCAGGCGACCGGCGACCCGGTCCCGCAGTTGAGTCCGGCCATGATGGAATCCTGCGGATCGGGAATGGTCACCAGCTCACCGGCCTCGGCGGCGGCGAGGACGCAGTCGGCCCGGGTGGGCTCCACGCCCACAACCCTGATGCCTTCCCTGGCGAAGGCGCGGACCATCGCGGCGGCGAAGGCGCCGACACCGATCTGGGCGGCGACGACGGACGGTGCAGGCAGATCCTGCTCGGAGATCTGCTCGATGATCTCCTGGGTCAGCGTGCCGTAGCCGTCGATCACCCAGGCCGGCACGTCCATGTAGCCCGGCCAAGAGGTGTCCGAGATGACCAGGTGGGTGTCGTCGGCCAGTGCGGCGCTGGCCGCCACCGCGTCGTCGTACCCGCCGGCCACCACAGTGACCTCCGCCCCCTCCTCGCGCAGCGTCGCGATCCGGGCGGGCACCATGTCGTGCGGCACGAGGATGTGCGCGCGCAGGCCGAGGAGCTTCGCCATCCGGGCGACGGCCCGGCCGTGGTTGCCGTCGGTGGCGGCGACCAACTGCAGCGGGTGCGAGTCCAGGCTTTCCCGCAGGTCCGCCAGGACCGGCGTGCTGCTCTCCGCCACACCCAAATGCCGGCACAGCGCTCGGTAGGTGGCCCACGACGCGCCGAGGATCTTGAACGACGGCAGCCCCAACCGGGAGGACTCGTCCTTCACCAGCACCGATGCGACGCCGAGCCGGGCGGCGGCGTGCGGTGCGGCGCGCAGCGGCGTCGGCTGGTATCCGGGCCAGGCCCGGTGGAACGCCAACGAGGCGGTGTTGACCGGCCGCACGCGCGCGAGGTCACGCAAGGGGTTGGTAATCAGACGCTTGACGCCCATCGACGGGTCGTTCCTTTCAGTATCCGGGGATGGCGGAGGAGCGGGCGGTGCGGGTGACCACGCCGGCGCGGAGCCCGGTGTGCTCACCGTCGCGTATCACGGTGCCGCCACCGACGATGACCCGCCGTACCCCGTCTGGGGTGCGGTGCGGGTCCTCGTACGTGGCGCTGTCGACGAAGGTGGCCGGGTCGAGCAGGACGAGGTCGGCCCGCTTACCCTCCGCGATGCGGCCGCGGTCGTCGAGTCCCAGCCGGTCGGCCGCCCGGGAGGTGAGGCGGGCGACCGCCTCGCGACGGGCGACGACGCCGTCGCGGACGTATCGGCCGAGGACCCGCGGCGCGGTGCCGTACAGGCGCGGGTGCGGGTGCGGGTTGAAGATCCCATCCGAGCCGACCATGCCCCGCGGGGCGGCGAACAGGGTGCGTACCGTGGTCTCGCTCGCGTAGTGGTCGATCATCCCGACCGCGAGCTGGGTGTCGCGGAGCAGGTCGAGGACGGCCACGGCGGGATCGAGGTTCTCCGCCAGCGCGATCTCGGCCAGGGTACGTCCGACGGTGTCCTGCCGCGGAGCCGCGGCGTCGGTGACGGTGATTCCCTCCGGGCCGCAGGCCCCGTACAGGTTCTCCCATCCGGTGAGCCCGTTCTCCATGTCCCGCACCATCCGCAGCCGCTCGCCCTGGTCGTGTACGCGGCGCAGGATGGCGGCCGGGCCGCCGTCGGCCGCCCAGGGCGGCAACAGAGCGGACAGCAGGGTGCTACCCGCACCGTACGGGTAGTGGTCGAAGCTGACGTCGATGCGCCTGGTCGCGTCGACCATGAGCCCGACGAGGTCCTCGAGCAGATCCGGGGAGCCGACGAGCTTCAGGTGCGAGACGTGCAGCGGGGCCCCGGTGAGTTCGGAGACCCGGATGAACTCGTTGATGGAGTCGAGAACCCCGGCCGCCTCGTTCCGCACGTGCGGCACCAGGGGGGCGCCGTACTCGGCCGCGACCTCAGCCAGGGCGATCAGTTCGGCAGTGTCCGCGTACAGGCCGGGGGCGTAGATGAGGCCGAACGACAGCGCCCGCGCCCCGGCGGCGAGGGCCGTCCTGACCTCGGCGCACATGGCGGCGATCTCGCGGGAGTCGGCCTGCCGGTTGCCGCCGCCCATCACCACGTCACGCACGGCGGAGTGGGGGACGCAGGTGACGATGTTGGTGGCCGGCCGCTGGTCGGCGACGGCGTCCAGGAAGTCGCCAAGGCTTTCCCAGTCCCAGTTGTCCGGGCCGGGGCCCTCCAGCGCGGTGAGATACCGGCGGCGGTCCGTAGCGCCGGCCGGTCGCAGCGGTGCGGGACCGAGACCGTCCGGGCAGATCAGTTCGGTGGTGAACCCCTGGGCGAGCTTGGGGTGCTGGAGCGGGTCGTGGAACACCCGCAGGGCCGAGTGGGCGTGCATGTCGATGAAGCCGGGACACAGCAGCAGTCCGCTGCCGTCGATTTCCTCGCCGCATGCGTCCACCGGCAGGGACGGCGCAACGGCCGTGATGACGCCGTCGGTGACGGCGACGTCGGCGGCGCGGGACGGCTGGTCGCCATCTTCGATATCCGCCCCGCGGATGACCAGGTCTGCCCGCATCAGTCCGCCACCGTTTCCGACCCGTACCGGTGAGCGTGATCGGTTCCTCGGTCTCGGCCGTGCCGCCCGGCGCGGCCGGCCGAGGCTGGGGGATGGCACATGGGTAACTGCCTTTCAGGTCGCCCGTAGGGCATGGTTCTCAGGCCCGCCCGGAGGTGAGTCGGGCCGAGGCGACTGCCGGCCGGCTCGCAAGGGTTCGGGTGGTCCGCCCACCTGCACCCGCGATACGGCGGTTGCCCGGACCGCTCGTCCAGTGCCCGGCCTGGCCGGGTTCCGGTCCGTGATACCGGGCGGTGGCTGAAGGTGAGCGGTATGGTGGGACGCTATCGTGATGTATGACAACTGTCAACCGACGTATTGTTGGTGGGAGATCGGGTCGACCATGGGTAGCGCGGGAGAGGATGACCACGGCTGTTAGGTTTCCCGTACCATCGATCGCCATTTCCGCCAAGGACAAAACGGGATGAAAAGTATCGACCGCCCCGGGGACGCCGCGCACCCTGTCGCCGATTCGGGTTCGCCGCAGCCGACCCGGAAGAGCCGGCGGTCGCGGCCGAGCCTGAGTAACATGGTCAAGGATTTCATCCTGAATGACCTGATCCTCAACGGCGTGATCGCCTCGGGTGAGCGTCTGCCCACCGAGGCGGAGCTCTGCGAGCGATACGACATCTCGCGCATCACGGTGCGCGCGGCCCTGCGGAGTCTTCGCGACGCCGGATACATCGACGTCCGGCAGGGACTCGGATCGACTGTTCTGCCCCGGGCCAACACCTTGGCCACCGGTCTGGACCAACTGTCGTCGCTGGAGGTACTGGCTGCGGTCGACGGCGGCCAGTTGTCCAGCGTCGACGTCGAGATCGAGGAGGTGGCCCTCACAGCCGACGAAGCCGCGAAGCTGTCGCTGACCGCGGGGGAACGCGCGCTGGTCGTGCGCCGGGTGAAGATCCTGCGCGGCGCCCGGGTGGCCTACATCGTCGACTACATCCCCGAAGGTGTGCTCGACTTCGACCAGGTCCGGAACGAATTCGCCGGCTCCGTACTCGACGTGCTGCTGGACCACACCGAACTCGAGGTCGAGTACGCCGATGCGAACCTCACCGCCATCGGCGCCGGAGAGCAGCTTGCCGGGTTGCTGCACGTACCCGCCGGAACGCCGGTGCTCGGTCTGGAGGAGGTCACCCTGACCCGGTCAGGCCGAGCGGTCAACCTCAGCAAGTGCTGGATGCTCCCGACGTTCTTCGATTTCAGGCTGCGTCGCCGCCGGGGCAACAGTTGACCGGGCGGGCTCGGCCCGTGGCGCCGCATCCGCGCCCGCGCCGCGCCCCCGGATCGCCCTTCCGCTGGTAGCACACCCCTTCCGTGCCTCCGTGTCCCCAGCCATCTCCAGGCGGTTGAGATCACGCGCCGAGCCGACCAGACGGGTGGAATCGGTACGCTGCTTGCCGCCGGCCTTGACCAGCCCTTTGCCCGCCAGGGCCGCGAGCGGCCTGGTGAACGCCCGCTCCTCGATGCCATGTTTCGACCAGCCGGGCGGAGTTTGCTCCAGACCGGCCTGGTCATCGTAGCCGCCTCGGGCCGCCTGCCCGACTCGGTCGTTCCGTCGCAGACATCTGGCAACAAATGTCGACGACCTCTTGACAGTCATATGACAACCGGCGATTCTTTGGCGCATCTCATCGAGACGTAGGGGATGCGCAGGCGGGTCCGGCCTTGTCCGGTCCGGTTGCCCGGGGCCCCTCCACGTCGCCCACTCTCTAGGAGCGGCCATGCCCGATCACGCCCTCCCACCGTCGCCCGGCGCGGCAACTGCGTCGCCGAGGAGGCGGCCGTGAGTCCTGTCGCGATCATCCTGGTTATCTACCTCGCCGCCATGATCGGTATCGGTGTCTACTCGAAGCGGCGAGTCTCCAGCACGGAGGACTACCACCTGGCGGGGCGCCGGCTCGGGCCGATCATGATCGCTGGCACGCTCGCCGCCACCGAGATCGGCGGCGGCAGTTCGGTTGGCGTGGCGGCGAAGGCACACGGCGACTGGGGGCTCAGCGCTGGCTGGTACGTTGTATCAGCCGGTATCGGCATCCTGCTGGTGACCCTCGTCGCCCCGGCGCTGCGCCGGTCCATGGCCACGACGGTTCCCGAGATCCTCGCCCGCCGCTACGGCAAGGGTTCGCAGACGGTCACCAGCGTCGTTTCCGTGGTCTCTCTGACGGCCCTGACTGCGGTCCAGATCACCGCTACCGCGACCATCGCCAGCGTCCTGGGCGGCGTCGAGATGCGTACCGCCATCGTGATCACCGGCATCGGCACCATCATCTACACCTGGCTCGGCGGGATGTGGAGCGTCACCCTCACCGACTTCGTGCAGTTCTTCCTGATCGTCTTCGGCTTCGCCATCGCCGTGCCGTTCGCGCTCAACGCGGCCGGCGGGTGGGCCAGCGTCGCTGAGCGCCTGCCGGAAGGACAGCTGGGCTTCACGAAGATCGGCTGGCCGACCATCGTCGGTCTGATCGTCCTGTACTTCATGACGTTCTCGACCGGCCAGGAGGCCGTCCAGCGGTACTTCTCGGCGAAATCCGTCAAGGCGGCCGTGCTGGGCTCCCTGCTGTGCGGCGTGTTCATGTCCGTGTACGCCTTCATCCCCGCGATCATCGGCCTGATCGCCAAGGCGGAGTACCCGGACATCGTCAGCAACAACGCTCTGGTCCAGGTGTCCGTCGGTCTTCTGCCGCCGCTCCTCGCCGGTCTGCTGCTCAGCGCGGTGATCTCGGCGACGCTGTCCAGCGCCAGCGGCGACATGCTCGGGGCCGCGACCGTCTACGTCAAGGACATCCACGGCACTTTCATTGGCAAGCCCGACGACAAGCGGGAACTGCAGCTGAGCCGGCTGGTCATCATCGTGGTCGGCGTCATCGCGACGACGATCGCCCTGCTGAGTCAGGCCATCATCCCGCTGCTGGTTTTCGCGTTCACGATCCGGTCGACCGGTCCGTTCGCGGCCTTCATCTTCGCCCTGGTCTGGCGCAAGACCAGCCGCTTGGCGGGTCTCCTGTCGGTCATCGTCGGCACGGTCGTGGGCTTCGTCTGGGAGTTCACGGGCCAGCCGTTCGGGGTCATGTCCGTGATCGCCGGCTCCGTCGCGGGTGTCGTGGTGTTCCTGGTCGTCCACCTCATCGACAAGCAGCGTGGCCGACTGGTCGGCGACGCCGAACCCCCCACCGAGGCACCGCAACCCGAGCCCGCACTGCAGTACTGACCCGGCTGCGGCGCCGGCCAACCGCCTGACCCGGCGTAGGCGCCGAGCTGATCGAACCGTGCTGGTGGGCAGCCAGGGACGGCGGTGCTTCTGACTACCCATGGCACTGCAAGTTGATGGAGAAGCGCATGTCCGAGTACTTCCAGATCGACAACCAGGCCATCACCGACTTCTTGCTACGTCTGCTCGCCACCCGCAGCTACTCAACCGAGGAGTCAGCCGCCGCGCAGGTGTTGGCCGAGGAGTTGGCTGGGTTCGGGTTTGAGGTTGAGGTTGACGATGTCGGGAGTGTTGTCGGCGCCCTCGTTCTCGGAGATGGCCCGACCGTACTTCTGGATTCCCACCTCGACACGGTTGTGGTCGTCGACCCCACCGAGTGGACCAGGAATCCCGAAGGAGAGATCGCTGACGGCCGCGCTTACGGACGTGGTGCGGTCGACATGAAGGGTCCGCTGGCAGCCTGCGTCCACGGTGTCGCCGCGTTGCGAGGACTCGGGGTCGGCAAGATCGTGATCTCCGGAACTGTCGCTGAGGAGCTCGTCGAGGGGCCGGCGTTGGTTCGGGTAGCCGAACGGGTCCAACCCGACTTCGTCGTGATCTGCGAAGCCTCGGCTGGACGAATTGCGGCCGGGCAGCGTGGCCGCGCCGAGCTGCGCATCGAGGTGGAGGGTCGGTCCTCTCACTCCGCCTTCCCGCAGGTCGGCCTGAACGCGGCCGAGGTCATGGCCGATGTCATCGCGGCGCTCCGTTCGGTTGAGGGACCGACGCATCCGACATTGGGAGAAGGCATCCTCGTTCTGACCGACGTGATGTCACAACCCTACCCAGGTCTTTCCGTTGTGCCCGAACGTTGCGTCGCAACCTACGACCGCCGGACGCTGGTCGGCGAGACCGAGGAGGACGTTCTCCGGCCTGTGCGTACGGTGGTCGAGGCGGTGACCGCCCGGTGGGGAACCCACGGCACCGTCAGTATCGCCACCGACGAATACACCGCCTATACCGGGACTCAGATCCAGGCGCCTAACTTCGCCCCGGCGTGGCTCACCGCACAGGATTCGGTGATCGTGACCGCGGCCATGGAAGGGCTCCGTTCCGCCGGCCTAGATGCTGTGGTTAGCCATTACAGGTTCTGTACTAATGGCTCAGGCACTGCTGGCCACCTCGGGATTCCGACTATCGGATACGGGCCCGGGGAGGAAGATCAGCCGCATACGGTTGACGAATCAATTGCCTTGGCGGACCTGCATGCCGGCGCGCGTGGCTACGCCGCCATCGTCTCCGCGCTGCTCCGGCACGGCTCTACCCCCTGATCACGACCCGGGAAGTTTCTACCCGGCACTAACCGCGCCGGGCATGGTTCCGTCTGTTCCCGCTCGCCTGGTCGCCACACACCGAGTAGAGGAGTCAACGTGGTGAACACCAAGAATGCCGACAAAGTGATTGGCTTACCCGAGGAGATCTCGGGAGCCGACCCCCGACTGGCCAACCCCGACCTCTTACCCACCTCGGTAGCGGCCCGCCGTTGGGGCGCATGGAACTTCGCCGCACTATGGATGGGCATGATCCACAGCGCCTTCGGGTTTGCTGTCATTGGCGGAATGATCGCCACCGGCATGTCCGCCTGGCAGGCGCTCGCCGTCGTCTTCGTCGCCAACATGATCCAGATGGGCCTGATGGCGCTCACCGGGCGAGTCGGCTCCCGCCATGGCATTCCGTTCGCTGTCTGGGCCAGGTCCGCGTTCGGGTCCTTCGGCGCGAACGTGCCCGCCTTCCTGCGTGGCGTCGTCGCCGTGGGCTGGTTCGGTGTGCAGTCTTACCTCGGTGCCACGGCAATTAACGTGCTGCTCGGCACCAGCTTTTCGGCCTGGCGGTCCTGGGACACCGTTTACGGTGGAATTCCGATCAACCTGTGGATATCGATGATTATCTACTGGGCCATCAACTTCGTGCTGATTCGTCACGGCATGGAGACGATCCGGCGGTTCGAGAGTTGGGCGGGGCCGCTGATCTTCGTGGTGATGGTTCCCCTGGTGATCTGGGCATTCGGCAGGATGGACGGGCTGGGGCCGGTCTTTGATCACGCCAGCAGCTACTCCTCGACGACAGAATTCCTCCTCAAGGGATTCCTGCCCGGCGTTGCGCTGTTCATCTCCGCCAGTTGGGCGACGATGGTGCTCAACCTGCCTGATCTGACCCGCTTCGCTCGTTCCAACAAGGCGCAGGTCACCGGTCTCTTCTACGGTCTTCCGCTCGCCACGCTGGTGTTCTACGGCATGGCAGCCATCATCGTCTCCGGATCACAGGCCGCCACCGGAAAGGTGTTGTGGAACCCGGCAGACGTGCTGGTCGCCATCGGTAATCCTGTGATTTCGATCGTGGGCGCCATTTCGATTGCCGTCGCCACCATGTCGGTCAACCTGGCTGCCAATATCGTCTCGCCGGCCTATGATTTCACCAACCTCTTCCCCAGGTGGCTCACCTTCCGCAAGGCGGCTTCGGCAAGCATTCTGCTCGGGTTTCTTTACATGCCCTGGAAACTGATGCAGGACCCCGACACGCTCTTTCTGGTGCTCAACAATGTGGGAGCGGTCATTGGTCCAGCGACCGGAATCCTGATCGCGGACTACTACCTCGTGCGTCGTGGCCGGCTTGCGGTGCCCGACCTGTACCGGACCCACACCGTTTACTGGGCCCACCGTGGCTACAACTACTGGAGCCTTGGGGTGCTTGTCGCGAGCACGGGGCTCTGTGTGGCCGGGCAGTTTGTCGACGCGATCAGCTGGACCTACGACTATGCCTCGGTCTTCGGCATTGCCGTCGGTTTCGCGCTGTACCTGCTCATGCTGCCGCTGGCCCGCCGCAGCTCCATCGCCGAGGCATTCCGCCCGATCGGCGACACCGGCGAGGAGAATGCCAACCTGGATCAGGTCACCGAACGGCCGGCAGCGCCCAGCGTGTGCCACGAGTAGGGAACAGTTATGCGTACTCTTCTGCGCGGCGGCACCGTAGTCTCAGCCGCCGACCAGTTCCGTGCCGATGTCCTCATCGAAGGCAGCCGCATCACCCAGCTAGGGGAGTCCCTGGCTGTGACGGCAGATCAGGTCCTGGACGTGGCCGGCTGCCTGCTTCTTCCCGGCCTGGTGGACAGTCACACCCACCTAGCCATGCCCACGATGGGCACGGTCACGGCTGACGATTTCAACACCGGCACAGCCGCGGCGGCCGCCGGCGGCACCACGACCGTTGTCGACTTTGCCCTCCAGACCGAAGGCTCCCTGCTAGCCGGGCTTGAGGCATGGCGGGAACGAGCGGCCGGACAGTCGCACATCGACTACGGGTTTCATCTGGCGGTGACCGAGGCGAGCCCCGAGGCGATCTCGGAGATGCAGGCAGTGGTCGATCAAGGGGTCACCTCGTTCAAGGTATTCATGGCATTCAAAGGCTCCTTCATGGCCGACGATGAACAGTTGTTGAGGGTGCTCCGTCGGACCCGGGAGACGGGTGGCCTGGTGCAGGTCCACGCCGAGAACGGCGACGCCATCGAGGTGAACATCGCCGAAGCCCTCGGAAGGGGCGAGATCGCCCCGCAATTTCATGCCAAGACGCGTCCTGACAGTACGGAACAGGAGGCGACCGCCCGCGCGATCCACCTCGCCCGGTGGGCCAAGCGCCCGGTCTTCTTGGTGCATGTGTCAAGCGCGGCCGCAGTCAGTGAAATCCAGACGGCCAGGGCGGCAGGAAGCCCGGTGTACGGCGAGACGTGTGTGCACTACCTCACGCTCACTGAGGACGAGCTCGCTCGCCCTGGCTTTGACGGGGCGAAGTACGTGTGCTCGCCGCCACTGCGAACACTCTCCGACCAGGCGGTGCTCTGGTCGGCCCTACGTCAGCAGTCCTTGCAGATTTGTACGACGGACCACTGCCCGTTCAACTTCTGTGGACAAAAGGAGTTGGGCAAGGACGACTTTTCCAAGATTCCCAATGGTCTACCGGGCATTGAGCACCGACTCACCCTTCTCCATGAGTACGGCGTGCGTGCCGGACGACTGACGATGCCTGAACTCGTGAGGATCACGTCGACCGCGCCGGCGCGTATGTTCGGGCTCGACCGTAAGGGAAGGCTCGCCCCGGGCTATGACGCGGACATCGTCGTGTTCGACCCAGAGTCCCACATGACGATCACTGCGCGCGGGCATCACATGGCGGTCGACTACACACCGTACGAAGGATGGGAGTGCCGCGGAGCGCCGGTCACCGTGTTCAGCCGGGGCGAGGTGGTGTTCCGTGACGGGGAGTTGGTCAGTACGCCTGGGCGTGGGCAGTACATCCGGCGGACACCGGGTCCGTTTGGGCCAGGAGAGGTTGACTCACTCCGATGGGTATGAGACTGCTCTTCATCAATCCGAACACGACCGCCTCGATGACGGAGACGATCGAGGCACAGGCCCGGTCGGTCGCGGCGCCCGGCACCGAAATTGTCGCCGTGAACCCCTCTCGCGGTCCTGCAGCCCTCGAGACCCGGCGGGACGAAGAGGTGGCGATCGAGGAGATGCTGAGTTCACTGTCGACGTGGCGCCCAGACTGCTACGACGGAGTGGCGATCGCCTGTTTCGGGGACCCGGGACTTGACAGGATCCGCGCGCTGGTGCGGGCGCCGGTGGTCGGCATCGCACAGGCCGCAATGCTGTCCGGCTGCGCGCTGGGAATGAAGTTTGGCGTGGTGGCGGCGCTTGACTCAGCGATACCTATAATGAGTGGTTTAGCCACCGACTATGGGTTCGGTGAACGCCTTACCGGGGTGCGGCCGGTGGGCATCAGCGTTATGGAGATGGCGAGGGATATCGACCGTAGTCGTGAAGCGATCGAGCTCGCCGTACGCCGTAGCTTTGCGGATGGCGCGGAGAGTGTTTGCCTGGGATGCGCCGCGATGGGACAGCTGGCGCCAGTGCTCACCGCCGAACTGGATCGTCCGGTGATTGACGGGGTCCAGAGCGCGACAAAGTTGCTCGAGAAGATTGTTGCTGGAGAGCACGGAACGATTCCCGCCACCATCGACGGTGCTATGTCGGCTCTTCGAACTTGAGCGGGGTTTGTGGCTGAGCCGACCCGAGAGTGAAGGGCTCGCAGCCCGTCAGTGATCATCTGAGTGTCTAGTTCGGATGGTCACAAGTGAAGAGCTGCGAGCATGATCAAC
>NZ_JBDPMC010000112.1:0-17022 GCF_039871625.1 Micromonospora sp. B11E3
TTTAGTCGCCTTTGCTCGTACCGGAGGCCCTTCCTCATGTCACGCCGCCACGCCGGCGCGATCACCGCAGTCGACCTTTGCCGCGCGCCCAGCGATGCCCTGAAACCCTTATTTACCAGGCTCTTAGGGTTGAGCCCGCGATCGGTCCGATGGGCGTACGCGGGACACGTTTGTTGTTGCTCGCGGCCCTGGGCCGGGCCCCGTCGTGGCGAAAAGCGCGGGGGCTTGACGAGGAGGGCAGCGATGGAGCGGCCGGACTGGGCGCCCGAAGGTATAGACCTCAGCAAGCCCAGCGTCGCGCGCGCCTACGACTACTGGTTGGGTGGCTCCCACAACTTCGCGATCGACCGGGAGTTCGCTCGGCAGGCCATCGCGGCGGTGCCGGACCTGCGACTGGTGGCGCGGGCGAACCGGGAGTTCCTGCACCGCGCGGTCCGCTTCATGATCGACATGGGGATCCGTCAGTTCCTGGACATCGGCTCGGGCATCCCGACCGTGGGTAACGTGCACGAGATCGCCCAGACGATCGTGCCGGACGCACGCGTGGTCTATGTGGACATCGATCCGGTGGCGGTGGCACACAGCGAGCAGATTCTGTCCGACAACGAGTTCGCCGCCGCAATCCACGAGGATCTGCGCCGGCCGGAGGTCATCCTCGACCATCCGGCGACGCGGGCTCTGCTGGACCTGAACCAGCCGGTGGGACTGCTCCTGGCGTCGGTCGTACACGCGATTCCCGACGAGGACGATCCGTACGGGATCCTGAACCGGTTGCGCACGGCGCTCTGCCCGGGCAGCTACGTGGCCATCAGCCACGTTACGACCGACAGCCGCCCCCAGGAGATGGGTGAGGGGGCGCGGCTGAGCGGCCGGACCACCACACCGGTCACGGCCCGTACCCGGGCCCAGGTCGAGCGGTTCTTCGACGGGCTCGAACTCGTGGAACCCGGCGTGGTGTGGTCACCGCTGTGGCGCCCGGAATCTCCCGAGGATGTCGGGGACCATCCGGAGCGAATGAGTTTCTATGTAGGAGTTGGGCGTACGGCGTGACAGGCCACCCCGATGCGGGCTCGCTCGCCGGCCGGCACCGTCACGGCCTGGACACGTTCGCGAAGGCGTGGGCGAAGGCGCTGCACCGGGCGCACTACGTGCCGATCAGCTCCGCCGAGCGGTACCGGATCGTCAGCGCGCTGGCCGAACGGCTCGTCGGCGGCCTGTTCGCCGAGCCGCCCGACCCCACCTGCGGGTTCGGCGTCGGGGAGGATCTCGTCGCCGCCGGGTTCGCGTCTCCAGACGCGTTGGGCCGTACCATCGCGGTCCTGAACACCCGACTCGCGGCCGACCTCGGGCTGCCCGCCGACGTCGCGATGTGCGAACGGCTGACCGCGCTGTTGGAAGGACTGGCGGCCGGGTTCACGGCCGCGGTGCACGACCGCAGCCTGGACGCCCAGGACGCCGTCCGCCTGGCCGCGTTGGCCGCGCAGGCACGCGCCGAGCAGGCGCTACGGGCCAACGAGGCCCGGTTTCGGCATCTCGCCACCCACGACGCGTGGACCGACCTGCCCAACCGGACGCTGTTCGTGGAACAGTTGGACCGCGTCTTCACCACCGGGCCGCCGTCGAGGCGGGTGGGCATGTGCTGCATCAACCTGGACGAGTTCGCCACGGTCAACGACGTCCTCGGCCACGACGTGGGCGACCGGCTGCTGGCGGCGACCGCCGACCGGCTGCGCGCCCTCGCCGAACCCTCGGGCCACCTGGTCGCCCGCTTCGACAGCGACCAATTCGCGATCCTGATCGAGGACACCACCTGCGCCGAGGACGCCGTCAAGGTCGCCGATCGCGCGCTGACCGTGCTGGCCGAACCGTTCCACTTCGACAACACCGAGATACCCATCACCGCCAGTGCCGGAGTCGCGGAGCAGTCCGTCGGGTCCGGCGACACCGCCGAACTGATCCGCGCCACACAGATCGCGCTGCACTGGGCGAAGGCCGACGGCAAGGCCAGGTGGATGCTGTTCGAGCACGAGCGTAGCGCCGCCGATGCCGAGCGTTACCGGCTGTCCGCAGCCATGCCGGCGGCTCTGCGCAACGGTGAGTTCGCCCTCGCGTACCAGCCGCTGGTCGACCTGCGCGACGGTCACATCACCGGCGTCGAGGCGCTGGCCCGCTGGCACCACCCGCGCCTCGGCATGCTGGGCGCCGGGCAGTTCATCGAACTGGCGGAGCATACCGGGCTGATCGTGCCGCTCGGGCGCCGCCTGCTGGAGCAGGCATGCCGGCAGGCAAGCGCCTGGCAGCAGGACGGGTACGGCCTCTACGTCAACGTCAACATCGCGGTCCGGCAACTCCACCAGACCGGGCTGGTGGCGTCCGTCGCCCAGATCCTCGACCGGACCGGCCTGGCGCCGTACCGGCTCCAACTAGAGGTCACCGAGCACGCGGTCATCGAACTGACAGACCAGATCCGCGCCACCCTCGCCGCTCTGGTCGAACTCGGTGTGCGGATCGTGATCGACGACTTCGGCACCGGGTACGCCAACCTGGCCAACCTGCGCGCCCTGCCGTTGCACGGGCTCAAGCTCGATGCCAGCTTCGCCCGGCCCGCGCCACGGATCGGGAACCCGCCACCGCCAGCCGTGCGCCGGCCGGACGACGCGGCCTTCCTGGCCACCGTCGTCGCCCTGGGCCACACCCTGGGGCTCACCGTCACCGCCGAAGGCATCGAGACCGCCAGCCGGGCCCGGCGAATGCGCGCCGCCGGCTGCGACACCGGCCAGGGCTGGTACTTCGGCCGGCCGGTACCGCCGGGCGAGATCACCCGACGTGTCGCCGCCCAGCGACGCTGACCGCCAGCCCGGTAGGCCCTGACGGCCCGCCGGTGGCGCTGACAGCCAGGCCGGTGCCCCTGACGGTGCCGCTGCCGCCATGTGCTCCGTCCGTAGCCCGCGCACTGGTCCAGACGGCCCGCTTGCCCGCGTGCCGCAGCGCCGACCACACCCCCCGCCGCGCAGGCCGCACCGCCCGGTCGGAAATCTGGTCGATCGTGGGATGGCTGTCCACGGTCACGGCAGAACTCCTCGTTCGGGGTGCGACGGCACCGGCCTTACCGGCGCCGGCCCGTGTCCGCCTGCAGCCGGGACGCGATGATCCACGGCCCGACTGCATCGTCCAGAGCGTCGGCGTCGACACCAGCCGGGATCCGCCGGAACCCTGCCGCTTTCGGGGAGCCGCCGGTCTTCTGAACGCCTAGCTCGCACCGACGATGAGCTCGTAGCGGTCGCCGCGGTAGATGGAGATGGTGTCCTCGACGATCAGGCCGTCGGTCTGTTTGCTGCTCGACTTGGCCTTGATGCAGGGGATGGCTTGCGGGTCGATGCCGAGCAGCTTGGCCTCCTCGGCGCTGGCCATGACTGCGGTGATCCTCAGCTCGACGCGCGACAGCTCGACGTCGAACCGCTTCCGGAGCAGCTCGTAGAGCGAGCCCTCGAGGTTGAGGCCAAGGATGCCCGGGAACTGGGCGGCCCGCAGCACCGAGTATTCGAGGCAGAGCGGGGTGCCGTCGCCGAAGCGCAGCCGGGTCAGGCTGATGACCTGCTCGCCCTCCTCGATCTCCAGCCGTTCGGCGACCTCTTTGTCGGCCCGGTTGAGGCCGGCCGAGAGGACCTCCGTGCGGGCGGACATCCCGGCGGCGCGCATCGACTCGGTGAAGGAGGCGAGCACGAACTTCGAGACCGTGGGCTGGGCCACGAAGGTGCCCCGGCCGCGGATGCCGATGACGCGCTTAGCGTCGATCAGGACCTGCAGCGCGCGGCGTACGGTCATCGTCGAAACGTCGAAGTCCTTGGCGAGTTGCTGTTCGCTCGGCAGCCGCTCCCCGGGGGTCATGTCGGCGATCCGCTGGGACAGGTCTTGCAACACGGCTTCGTACTTCGCGGGCATGGCCTCTCCGGTCAGGTCTTCAAATATTCCTCAGACTAGTCGCCGTGTGCCCACGAGCGATTCACGGAACTCGTTTGCGGCCCGGACCAAGTCGCCGGCGAGCGCGTACGCATCGGTGACCGCCCGGCCGACCACTACGACGGCCGCGCCGGCCCCGAACGCGGCGACGATGTCGCCGGGCGTCGCGAATCGGCCCTCCGCGATGACCGGCAGGCCCCAGTTCGCCTCGGCCAGCCGCCGGATGACGGCAATATTGGGCCCGCCCGGCCGTACGTCCTCGGCGCTCGCCGGAACCAGGGTGGTGCCGAGGTAGTCCACGCCCGCGTCAACGGCGCCCTTGGCCTCCTCGGAGCCGGACAGGTCGGCCATCACCTTCAACCCGCGCCTCTTGGCGTGGGCGACCACCTCGGCCAGGGTCTCACCACCGGGCCGGGGTCGCGGCGTGGCATCCAACGCGACCAGTTCGGCGCCCGCGTCTGCCACCGTGTCGACGTCGGCCTTGGTGGGAGTGATGTAGACGTCGCTGCCCGCGTACCAGTGCTTGCGGATGCCGATGACAGGCAGCGAGCAGACCGCCCGGATGGCGGCGATGTCCGCTCCGCCTTCCGCGCGGATGCCGATGGCGCCTGCCTTCTGCGCCGCGAGGGCCAGCCGCGCCATGACGTGACTGTCGCGCAGTGGGCTCATCTCGGGTGCCTGGCAGGAGATGACGACGCCGTGGGCCCCCGGCTCGTTGAACGGCATGCTGCTGCCCCCTTCATCCATGGTGATATTCGGCAACCAGGGCCGATTCGTGTAGCGCTTTGCCGGCGCCGGGCAGGTGGCGTGCACCGTCCAGCGCCGTGCCTTGCGGGGCGACCCGGCACGCCTGCGGGAACCTCTGTGCCACGGCCGTCGACAGGGCCGGTTCCAGCAGGTCACCGGCCTCGGCTATCCGACCGGTCAGCGACCAGGTCAGTTCCGGGCCGAGGTTCGCACCATCGGCCGCCGCGCATACCGCGTTCGCGATGTGTGCGGCCGCAGCGCGCCAGACGCCGCGGGCGATCTCGTCGCCCGCTCGGGCCGCCGTCGCGACCTCGACCGCGAAGGAGGCGACGACGGCGATCGGTGCTGCGGCGCCGGCTACTTTTCCGGGTACGTCGTCCACGTCGCCGAATTGCTCGCGCAGCCGGTCAAGGAGTGCCGAGGAGCCGCCCGTACGCCCGTCGCGCGCGGAGAGTGCGGCGATGATGCCCTCCCGGCCGATCCAGAAGCCCGCGCCTTTGTCGCCGATCAGCGGGCCGACGCCGTCGACGCGGGCGACCCCTTGGCTTCCGGCGCCCAGGGCCACGAGACCGGTGCCGACAGCGGCGAGCACGCCCGGCTCGCCGGCGAAGGCGCCCAGGTGCGAGGTGACCGCGTCGTCCGCGAGGTAGAGGTGGCGTACGCCGGCGGTCGCGTGCAGCCGGGCGCCGAGTTTCTCCAGCGGCGGGATGCGGCCGTGCAGGCCCGTGCTGCCGCCGGCGGCCGTGTCGAAGGCGTCCACCGGCGAGCGCAAGGCCGCATATTCAATAACTCGGGCAATGCGCCCTTCTGGGCTGGCACCCGCCGAAAAGCCCTCGGTTTCGCCTTCCCAGAGCACCTTCTCGGAGTCCGAAACCCGGGCGCGGGAACGCGTCTGCCCCACGTCGAACGACAACTGCATCCTCCGCATCACCCCCTTTCGCCAGCCAGTATGCGGTGCTGCCGTGCGGCCCTCTAGGGTACACATAAAACCCTAGGGTTGAGTCCGTCGAGTGGATGAGGAGCCTGCGAATGGGCAAGGGATCGATTACACGCCGGCGCCTGACGCGCCTTGCCGGGGGCAAACTTGGGCGCGTTTGCGCTCTTTAATCCAACCACTTGATCCGATAGAGTGCTGGCTTTGACACCCAGCGTAACCAATTCGGGGAAGGTGACGGTCGGATGAGTCGGCGCGGCAGGCGACTGGCGCGGGCCGCGCTGCGCCTCGGGCTCGTCCTCGGCGGCGTGGTCTGCGCGTGGGGCGCCCACGAGGTGGCCACGACCACCGCCGCGCGCGCCGCCGACGCTCCACCCGCGACCGCCGTCGGTGCCACCAGCCCTGCCAACGGCCTGCTGCCGACCGGCCTCACCCCCGTCCTCACGGCCATCCTCGGGCCAACAGAGCACCGGCCCGAACCGTCGGCCGGCGAGCCGGGCAAAGCGGCGGAGCCCAGCGGGACGGCCAGCTCGCCGCGCACCACGTTTCCGTCGCGCCCAAGCGGATGCGACGACCCCGCCGCTGGGGCAAGACCCCAGCGCGGGCCAGCGCCGGCCCATACGCCCACACGTCTCAGAACGCCGCGTGTGCCGGCGGCGCCAGAGGTGACCGCGCCGGTCACCAAGCCGGTCCGCGACCAAGTCCTCGCCCCGACGGTCGCCGCTATCAGGCCCGCGGCCGACCCGCTCCTCGGCGCCCTGGGAGGCGTCCTCGCTCCGGTGTCACCCGTCCTCAACCCGATCGTGGCCGGCCTCGGCCCCGTGCTGGAGGGCCTCGACCCGGTACTCCGGCCGCTCGAACCGGCGCTCGACGTGCTCGACCCGGTGCTCACACCGCTGGCTCCCGCGCCGCCTCCGCCGGGCGGACCCGACGTGCCGATCGCCCCGGCGCCGGCAGCTCCGGCCCTGCCGGCGGTCCCCACCATGCCAGTCCCGGCAACACCCGGGCCAGCAGCCCCCGCCGCCACCCGAGTCCTCAGCGAGACGACCTTGGCGGCGGCCCAGGAACACAGGGCCGCGGCAAGCCGAGCAAAAGCCGCCGGCCATGGCGCCGGTCCGGTCCGGCCGGACGTCGCCCCCGCCCTTGCCCCGTTCCCGCCAGCCGCCGACAGCAGCGGCCCGGCATCCTCCGGCACCACCCACGCAGGGGCCGCCGCCATCACACCATCAAGCTGGGCGCCACCCCTCCTGGTCGGGCAGCTGAGCCTCCCGACCGGTTCCGGCCACCCGCCGTCGCGGTCGCCCCGTCCGGGGAACAGACCCGCCTGAGCGCAGGCTGTCAGACCCGCACGCCCACAGCCGGAACAGCTCCGGCTACTCGGCGAGCCGCCGGCTGATTCACCGCCTGCGGCCAGCAGCAACGCCAGGGCGCCAGCCCGACCCGCCGTGCGCCGCCCTCGTCGCCAACCACGGTGACGCCGCCCGCCCCAGTCGGAATCGCGGCTGCCGCGTGCGTAGCCCTACCGGACCTCACCTGAACCAGGACTCCCGCCATGAGCCTCACCCTGCCCGTCGACCGCGCCCGCTGGTGCGACATCGACCTGGTCGTCAGCCTCGTGACCGCCACCGTATCCCCCACCCCGCTCGGCGCCTGGCTCGTTCCCGACGAGCGGCAACGACCCGTCATCCTCGCCGGCGTGGCCCGCATGTGGATCGAACACGCCATGCTGTTCGGCGACGCGTTCCTGCTCCGCGACGGCACCGCCGCCACCGTCTGGTTCCACCGCTACCGCCCCATCCCGCCCCCTCCCGGCTACGGAAGACACCTCGCCGAGACCTGCGGGCACCACGCCCCACGGTTCTCCCTGCTCGACCAAACCCTCGCCGCACGCCGCCCCGTCGAAGCCCACAACCACCTGGCCTTCCTCGCCGTGCCGCCCGGACCGCGCCGCGCCGAACGGGCCGAGTCCGTCCTGGCCGCCAGCCACCAGTGCATGGACAACCTCAGCCTCCCGACGTACGCCGAAGCCAGCTCCGGAACGCACCGCGACCTCTACCACCGGCACGGCTACACCGACCGCGACCGGTTCCCCCGCCCCGACGGCGCCACCGTCTACTCCCTGTGGCGGCTGGCACCATTCCCAACCACTCCGCCACCCAACGCCTACCGCTACACGCGACAGCCGCCGAAGCCATCAAGGAACAACCGAACTCCCGGACGGGCGCCGTCGCGACAGGCCCCCGACGGCCCCACGATGTGAACACCAGCCGTGCGGGCGAGCAAGAACGTGCTGCATGGCCTTGTTCGTAGGCCAGCGGGCCAGGAAGGTGACCTGCTTGGTCCCGGTCCGCGCCCACGCGCGCACCAATCGGTGGCGAGAGCCGAGGAAGTCCACGCCCTCCCCACCGACCTCCAGATGCACGATGCGGGTCTTCGCCGCCTTGGGTGCCAGCCCAAGGTCGGCCAGCAGCTCCGTCAACCGCCCGAGGGCGGCTTCGGCCTGCTGCCGGGACGCGCACCTCACGATCGGGAGAGTCGGCGGGGGGAATCTCACCCCCCGCCGCTCGTAGAACCCGGCGGGAGCCTCTCAGCTCACCGGGCTCCCATCGTCCAGCCGTCAGGTTTGAGGCCGATGCGCCAGTGGGCGAACAGTCGTGGGGACCTTCGGGAGGCTTCCGCCAGCAGCTGTCGCACCCGCGTTTCGCGTCGGCGTAGCCGTTTGTACTTGCGCATGGCCCAGCGCACCAGGTGTTCGTTGATGCGCCGTAGGAGGGGATACAACATGGACTTGTAGAAGCGCCCGTAGTAGTTGATCCAGCCTTGCACGATGCTGTTGAACATGCGTGCCAGGTCGCCGAGGGACTTGTCACTGCGGCGGGCGATGTGCCAGGAACGGATCTCCCGACCCATCGCCTTGATCGCGTCCTTGCTGACCGCGGGTAGGAAGTTCACGAAGTTCTTCCCCCACTTGTTACGGGCCAGCCGAGGCCGAAACGTGTACCCCAGGAACGTGAACGACGTGACCTCATGATCGCCACGCCGGTCGGCGTCCTTGCAGTAGACGATGCGCGTCTTGTCCGGGTGTAGCTCCAGACCGACCTGCGCCAATCGTTGAGCGAGGGCGTCCCGCACCTGGCGGGCCTGTTCCTCGCTGCCGCAGTGAATCACCGCATCGTCGCAATACCGCTCGAACGTGACCGTCGGGAACTCCCGGACCAGCCACATGTCGAACGCATAGTGCAGATACAGGTTCGCCAACACCGGTGAGATCGCCGACCCTTGCGGAGTACCACGATCCCGGGCAACCAGACTGCCATCCTGTCGCTGCATCGGGGCTTTCAGCCACCGTCTGACATACAGCAGGATCCACGTCTGGTCGGTGTGCCGCTCAACCGCCTTGAGCATGAGGGAATGGTCGACGCTATCGAAGAACACCCGAATGTCAAGATCGACAACCCAGTCGTTCCGCCAGCACCGTTCCCGGCACCTACCCACCGCGTCCAACGCCGACCGCCCCGGCCGATAGCCATAGGAATCCGGATGAAACACACGCTCCACCTCCGGCTCCAGATACATGGCCGCCACAGTCTGGGCGATTCGATCATCCACAGTGGGCACACCGAGGACACGGACACCCGCTCCCCCAGCCTTCGGAATCTCCACGGCCTTCACCGGCGGCGGGAAGTAACTACCCGACGACAGCCGATTCCACAGCCTGTACAGGTTGTTTTGCAAGTCCTGTTCATACTGCACGATCGTCTGCCCGTCGACGCCCGCCGCGCCCTTGTTGGCCTTGACCCTCTCGTACGCCTCCCAGACCACCCGCTTGGATATCGCAAACGGCTTGACCTGTGACTTTGATTCGCTCACCTGGCTCCTCCCAGGAACTCTGGTTGACCACCAAACGAACCCGGACGACCCGCCCCCTTCGCTCCAGCCCCATTACAGGGCCTTCACCGCTACTACGAGGCGGTCCGCCACTGTGCGCCGCATCGGTACTCTGCCCCTCGCAGTTTCAGCTGCTTGGGGTCCTCCCTTACGCCGGCCGCGTCAACACGCACGCCGGCCTCATCGGCGCGACAGCTTCCCACGTTCCACACCAGCGCCTGATCCGAGCTCACGCCGCCTCTATGCCGGACAACCGCCTGGCCAGCACGGGCAGGCCCCCGCCAGGCTCATCCCGGGGCAACAACTGGACCCCGGTTTCGGTCATCGTCGATACGCTTACGACACTTCCTCAGCGGTTCACTCACGTTCGTCTTCTCGGATCCCACCTGACACCTCACCTGGCGCCTTTTCCGCGAGCTCACCACCACGGCTCTTTACCGCAGCAGTTCGCGGTGGTTTGCGACCTCCCCCTGCGCGGGCGATCGCGGAGGGCCCAACCTCCATCACCGGTGCAGCACCGCATCCAAGACCTCCGCCTTCTACATCGGAGCTCCCTTCAGCGCTCGTGGCGCACCGTCGTCGGCATAACGGACCAGAACCCCACACCATCACCGCCGCCGACGCCCTACCCGACGACCTCCACGACGCCCTCGAAGCCATCACCCGGCCCAGCCGACGTGCGCACTAACGTGAGCCAAGTCGGGTCAGCATGCCGACGTCCCCCCGGCCGCTGCCGCCACACCCAACCACACCCGGGAGGACACATGCCCACACGCACACCCGCCAACGCCCACCGGCAGCTGACCCGCCTCGGCGCGACGGCCGTCGCCCTGGCGACCGGCACCGCAAGCCTCGGCTGCGCTGGTTCGCTCGCGGGCCACCGCGCCCGTGCCGTTCGCAAGGTGCTTCCGTGCACGTCGGTCCCCCACCTGCGGATTCCTCGACGAGCCATTGCTACTCTTCCCGGTCATGAAAACGGTTTTTATTACCGCTGGGCTGTGTGTGGTGCTGGCCGCCACCGGCTGTTCCGGTAGCGAGGCCGCCACACCGAGCGGTCCGACCGGTCCGGCCAGCCCGGTCCAGCTGACCAACTGCGGGCTTCCCCTCGGCATCGGCGCGCCGCCCAAGCGTTCGATAGCGCTGGAACAGAACGCCACCGAGATCATGCTCAGCCTCGGTCTCGCCGACCGGATGGTCGGCACCAGCTACCAGACCGACCCGGTGCTGCCCCAGTTGCGGTCGGCGTACGAACAGGTGCCGGTACTGGCCAAGCTGTACCCGTCGCGAGAAGCGGTCCGAGCGGCGAACCCGGACTTTGTCTACTCGACCTACTCGTCCGCATACGCCCCGGACGCCGCCGGCTCCCGCGCCGACCTGGTCAAGCTCGGCGTGCCCGCGTACCTCTCCCCATTCGCCTGCGAGAACGCGGCGGACGCGATCCCGACGGTGAGCTTCGACAGGATCTTCAGCGAGATCCGCGACATCGCGACCGTCTTCGGCGTACCGGAGCGGGGTGAGAAGCTGATCCGCGAACAGCAGGGCCGGCTGGACACCGCCGGGCAGCGGGTCCACACGGCTGTGCCGAGCACTACCGGACAATCGGGCGCAGGCCCCTCCCTGCTCTGGTACTACTCCGGCACCACCACTCCGTACGTGGCCGGGCACGGAGGCGTACCGGACGCGGTCAGCTCGCTTCTCGGAGCTCGCAACGCGTTCACCGACGTCAGCCAGAAGTGGCCCGCCGGTAACTGGGAGGAGATCGCCAGACGCAACCCGGACGTGATCGTGGTGGCCGACCTGACCCGGGGCGGCGACGGCGACAGCGCCCAGTCGAAGATCGACTTTCTGCGCCGCAACCCGGTGACGTCCAAGCTGGACGCGGTGGTCGGCGGACGGGTCATCACGGTGTCCGGATCGTCGATGGATCCGTCGATCCGCAGCGTCGAGGCGGCCGAACTGGTCGCCGCGGGCCTCCGCGGGTTCGTCCGATGACCGCGCGGGATATCGCCGACGCCGGCGCGCGGGCCGCCGGGGCGCTGGACCAGGCGGCCGCTCGGCGCCTGCTCCAGCTCTGGGACGACCAGCAGTCCGCGTACGTGGCCCACCGTGACCTGCGGTTCGAGGCGATGTTCGACGTGCTGCGGCTGCACTGCCCGGACGACCTGACGATCCTGGACCTGGCCTGCGGTCCCGGCGCGATCAGCGACCGGGTACTGGCCGGCTTCCCGCAGGCCGCCGCTGTCGCGGTCGACTACGACCCGATGCTGCTGACGGTGGCCCAGGGTGCGCTCGATCGGTACGGCTCCCGGGCCGAGGTGCGCGACGTGGACCTGGCGACCGAGGACTGGGAGAAGGCGCTGGCCGGGAGGAGGATCGACGCCGTACTCAGCTCGACCGCGCTGCACTGGCTCTCACCGGTACAGCTGCTGCGCGTCTACACCGCCGCCGCTCGGCTGCTGCCGGCCGGTGGTGTGCTGCTGAACGCGGACCACCTCCGGTACGACGGGTCGGCTCCCACGCTGAGCGACATCGCCCGCCGGCACGACGAGCGAGTGCAAGAGGAGACGTTCGCCGCCGGCGCGCTCAGCTACTCCGCCTGGTACGCCGAGGCGGCCCGTCATCCGGAACTGGCGGGGCTGGCCGCCGAGCGGGAACGGCGGTTCGCCGACCGGCCGCCGCAGGCCCTGGCCCCGCTGGAGTTCCACCTCGCGGCACTGCGTACGGCCGGCTTCGCCGAGGTCGGCACCGTCTGGCAGTACTTCGACGACTACGTGGTGTTCGCCCGCCGATGAGCCCACCGGTCGCACCATCCCTCGCCCCGGCACCCGATTCCGGTGCCGGGGCGAGGCGAGCCTCGTTCACCCCTGCCGGCACCTGGCGGCCGGGTGGCCGGTACGTCCTGCCGCTGGCCGTGTTCCTGCTGCTCACCAGCATCGCGGCAGCGGTCGCCGTGGGCTCGGCCGATCTCTCCGCCGCCGACGTACTGCGTTCCGTGGGCACCCATCTGGGCCTGCCGGCCCGCCCGCTGCTGCCGCTGCCGGACAGCATCGTGTGGGACCTGCGGCTGCCCCGGGTGCTGCTGGCCGCGTTGGTCGGTGCCGGCTTGGCCGTGTGCGGCGCGGTGCTGCAGGCGCTGACCCGTAACCCGCTGGCCGACCCGTTCCTGCTCGGCATCTCCTCCGGCGCCTCCACCGGCGCCGTGGCGGTGCTGGTGCTCGGAATCCACGTCGGCGCGGGCCCCGTCGGCCTGACCACCGGCGCGTTCGCCGGCAGCCTGGCCGCGTTCGGCGCGGTGCTGCTGCTGGCCGGTCGACGAGCCGTCGAGCCGACCCGCATCGTGCTCGCCGGGGTGGCCGTCTCACAGCTGTTCAGTGCGGTGACCAGCCTGATCGTGATCTCCGACGCGCACACCCAGGACACCCGCGGCGTGACGTTCTGGCTGCTCGGTTCGCTGACCGCGGCCTCATGGCCGGCGGTGGCGCTGTGCGCCGTGGTGACCGGCGTTGGCCTGCTGGTCTGTTGGGCCGCCGCGACGGCGCTGGACGCCTTCGCGTTCGGCACCGACACCGCACGATCGCTCGGCTTCTCCACCGGGCGAACCCGGCTGCTGCTGTTCGGCGTCACCGCGTTGGTGGCGGCCACGCTGGTCGCGGCGAGCGGGGCGATCGGGTTCGTCGGATTGACGGTGCCGCACGCGGTACGGTTCATGATCGGTTCCGGGCACCGCACGCTGCTACCCGCCTGCGCGGTCACCGGCGCGACCTTCCTGATCTGGGCGGACACCGCGGCGCGGACCGTGTTCTCGCCGCAGGAACTGCCGGTGGGTGTGCTCACCGCAGTGCTCGGCGTGCCGGTGTTCGCCCTGGTCATGCTGCGCCGGACGGCTACGCCGTGACCGGCTGGGACGCCACCGGCGGCGGGCGGGCAACCCGAGACGGCCGGGACGGCGGCCCGCACGTCGCGGGCCCGCGTCCGGCTCTGCTGCGCGCGGACCAGATCGGATGGGGCGTAGCCGGCGTGCGGATTCTGGCCGAGGTGGCGCTCACCGCCGAACCGGGTGCCACGGTCGGACTGCTCGGGCCGAACGGCTCAGGCAAGTCGAGCCTGCTGCGGCTGCTGGCCGGGCTGGCGCGACCCGACTCCGGGCTGGTGCTCCTCGACGACGTCGCGTTGAGCACGCTGTCTCGGCGCGCACTGTCCCGGCGGATCGCGGTGGTCACCCAGCAGGCGGTCACCGACGTGGAGATGTCCGCCCTGGAGGTGGTCCTGTTGGGCCGAATCCCGTACCGCCCACGTCTCGCCGGTGTCGCCGCTGCCGATGTGGCCCTGGCCCGGCACGCGCTCGCCGAGGCCGGTCTGGCCGGGTTCGAGCAGCGGCGCTGGTCCACCCTGTCCGGTGGGGAGCGGCAGCGAGTGGACCTGGCCCGCGCCCTGGTTCAGGAGCCGGACCTGCTGCTGCTCGACGAGCCGACGAACCACCTGGACATCCGGCACCAGCTGGACCTGTTGCAGTTCCTCTCGGAGTCGGCGACCACCGTCGTGGTGACCCTGCACGATCTCAACCTGGCCGCACAGTACTGCGACCGGCTGGTGCTGTTGCACGCCGGCCGAGTGGCCGCGGCGGGTGCGCCCGCCGAAGTGCTCACCGCAGACCGGATCGCGCAGGCCTACCGGGTACGGGCGGACGTCGACACGGCGGCTGACGGCCGGCCCCGGGTCCGCTACCGCCGGCCCGGCTCCTGATCCGTCCCAGGCTGTCGTAGGTTGCTGCATATGAGAACGGCCTGGCTCACGTTTCCGCAGGCCAGGCCGTTCTGGTTCCGTTGCCCACGGTCATCCCGGAGACCAGCAGCGCGTCGCAGCCGTCGAGGAGCACGGTCGCGTCGGGCCGGCACGGCTCGCCCCACTCGGTGCTTCCGCCGACCCGGTCGCAGGGCAGGTAGCGCAGCCCCCGTTCACGCAGCGCGGCGAGCAGCGAGTTGACCACCCCGACGACCAGCACCGTCGCGCCCGGATCGGCTGGGAGGAGATCCACCACAGCCGCCGCCCGCGCTGTCGACTTGGCCAGTGACGAGCCGCCGGGCAGCAGCACCGGTTCCGCGCCGGCCTCGGCATGCGGCCGAGCCGCCATCAAATACGCGTCCAGCGCGGCCACCCGGACCGGGGTGAGCGAGTGGGTGAGCAGGTCGGCGACGGTGACGCCGACGCAGTCGTACGCCACCTCGTCAGGCAGTTCGCCCGGCTCCACGGCGCAGGAGCCGACGGCTGCCCCGACGCGCAGACTCAGCACGTGGTTGCGGTACACCCGGCCCCGGCCGCCATGCCGAGCGCCCTGCCGGGTGACGAACCCGACGCTGACCGCCGACCGCGCCGGATCGGGTCCGAGCCGCCCGGCCAGCACCGCGGCCACCAGCTCGTCCACCGACCGGTACGCCCCCGTCCCAAACGGGGCGATAGCCGGGGCGGTCACGCGGGGGCCCCGGCCAGCTCGTCGTCGTACTGAACGCAGAGGCCGGAGACCAGCTCCTCGGCAACGGCGAGCGCCCCGGTGCCGGTGGTGTCCACGGTGGCCACGTGCCCGAGGTAGCTGTTGTTGTTACTGGCGTCGCCGGTGCGGTGCCCGACGGGCTTCACCGCGTAGTCCACGACTCGGGGGTCCTCGGTGAGCCGGTCGACGCCGGTGAACCCGGTAACGGTGCCGGCCCGGGGCGGCAGTAGGAAGGCGATGGCGGCACTGCGCACCCCGGTGTCGGTGGGGGTGAGAGCCGGCTGCTCGCCGAGAGCCAGCTGCGCGTAGGCCATCGGCAGGTCGAT
Source organism: Micromonospora sp. B11E3 (assembly GCF_039871625.1). Lineage (NCBI taxonomy): Bacteria > Bacillati > Actinomycetota > Actinomycetes > Micromonosporales > Micromonosporaceae > Micromonospora > Micromonospora sp. B11E3. The sequence goes on from NZ_JBDPMC010000112.1 coordinate 15,344, forward strand.
GCCGGTGACCCGACGGATCAGTTCGGTGATCTGGTTGCCGGCGGGTCGGGGGTTGATCTCGATCACCCGAGGGCCGGCCGGGGTCAGCCGCAACTCGGTGTGGGCGACCCCATGGTCGAGCCCGACGGCGACAGACGGCTTTCCTTCGCGACCAGCCCGCCGCGGGCCGCCGCCCTGCTGCCGCTGGTCCGCCCGGGCGGTGTCCGCGTCTCCGCCACCGTCCCGATCGAGCCGGCCACCGGTGTCCCGGTGACGGTGGTGCACTTTGTGGCGCGCAACGACGCCGGCCAGCTCACCGCCCTGGTGGAGCTCGTCGATACCGGCGCGGTCCGCGTCGAGGTCGCCGCGTGCCACCCACTCGCCGACCTGCCGTCGGTGCATCGCGACGCCGAGGCTGGCCGTACCCGTGGCAAGATCGTGCTGGTTCCCTGACGGCCACGGCGCTCCGTGCCGGTGCCCCGCGCTTGACGAAACAGCGGCGGTCCTCGCCCGGTTGGCAGAGCTCTTCGAACACGAGAACAGCACCGTGTTCAACGCGGTGGTGCCGCCGGAAAGCGTCAAGCGGAACGTCAAGGCACTCGCGCGCCGCCGGCCCAGTAGCCCGCTTGCTCTTCGCGCCGTCAGCCACCGACTCGTACGGCACCTGACCGGGGTGTCGAATATCGGCACGAACGCCGACCGGGTCGGGCAGGCCTGTCCCGTGGGGCGTCGATCGATAACCTCATGCCCGTGCCGCCCCGTTCCTCCCACGGACGGCGTCGCCGCGCCTGGACCGGCCTGCTCGCCGCCCTGGCCACGGTCACCTCGACAGCCGCCCTGGGCTTCGCCACGAATCTCGCCAGCAGCGAGTCGATCCTGTCCGCCGCCTGGGCGCGGCGGCCCGTGCCCGTGCTCGTCCTCTTCGGGGTGTCGCTGGCCGCGGTGCTCGGATTCACGCTCAGCCCGGTGACTTACCCTCAGCGAGGCCGTCCTTACAGTGCCCTCCACATGACCGATGACCTCGGCCAGGGCAATGAGTACCTCAGGCGAATTGCGGAAGCCGTAGAACGTATCGCCGACAAGGTCGCCGGTCCAGCCGCCGTCCAAGAGCCGAACGCCTTACCGACATACCCCATCATCGACTCCGACGACGCACATCCCGAGAGTGAAAGGCCCGAGCCGCATATCCAGCGCTGGGCCAATCAGCTGTACTACGCCGTGTGCACCTACTGCCCGGCAGACCCCGGCCAGGTCGCCGATCCGTGTGACCGGTCTACCTGGCTGGAGTACGAGGAATCCTCCTATGACCTGGACGAGCAGCGGGCTGCGTTGACACGTCACCTCGCCCACCATCGGAAGCAGGCAGATCCGACAGCAGCGTTACCGATCTGGACGTGGTCCGATCACGGGTGTCCCCGCTGCCAGGCGCCCTCCGAGCACAAGTGCCGCACCAGATCCGGCCGGCCGAGCACCGCGGTTCACGCCGCACGGCGGCAAGATCGCTCGCGCGAATACTGGTAGCCGATTCGCCGCTGTGACGCCGGGCATGGGTCAGCGACTGCCTCGACATCCGTAAGAGCCTGGTAAATAAGGGTTTCAGGGCATCGCTGGGCGCGCGGCAAAGGTCGACTGCGGTGATCGCGCCGGCGTGGCGGCGTGACATGAGGAAGGGCCTCCGGTACGAGCAAAGGCGACTAAAC
>NZ_JBDPMC010000113.1:0-16804 GCF_039871625.1 Micromonospora sp. B11E3
CTGGACTCAAGTCTTGCTTAATGGCTGTCTCGTAACCGGGCGAAGGCGTTGCCGTGCACCGGGTCTGTGCTCAGCTTGCGAGGGCGATGTTGTGCAGGTTGGCGATGCGTCCAGGACCCTGCGTCCACGACGTGCGGCCGGTCTCCAGCGCGGCCACGAACGAGTCCGGTCAGCCCGGGACCAGCTGAGCCTGCCCCTTGCCTCCGGCGTAGACGTGGCAGAACCACCGGTCCGGGCTGGTCGGCGCGTCCGGGCGCAGCCAGTTCGATACGTCCACAGCGAGGACGATCCGCCTGCCCGCCGCCCGGGGCAGCGGCAACGCGGCCAGCCTCGCGCGGAGCCGGTCGATATCGAACCTGCGCCCGCGTTCAACCCGTCGTACAGAGCCCCGTGACCCCGACGATACTCCGCCGTCAACGTGAGATCGATTGGCTGTGCACCGGCCCGTCGGTGCACATGACCGCGTCGGTCAGCTCGAACAGTGCGTCAGCCCGTCGGGTCAGACACTAATTAGAGGTCCCGACGGACGTCGGCCAACACCATCGCCGGATCAGCCACCGGCCCGGTCACCGGGGTGCCAGGTAGCACCAGTCCACCGAGGTGGTCCAGAATCGTGGCCACGACCACCGCCTTGATCTTCGCGTTCTTGCCACGAACCGGAAGATCATCAGCGGTGGCCGTCCTCACGTCGAGCACGACACGCCGGCATCCACAAAGGCCTACGAAGAACCACCAGCGACCGAGGTCAAGCGAGAAGCTCAGAGCATGAATCCGCCCCCACAGATCAGGGTCTGGGCGCTGACGTAGTCGGACTCGGGGATGCACAGCAGGTACACCGCGCCGGCTGCTTCGGCGGGGGTTCCGCTCCGTCCGAGTGGGATCATCTGTTCCATCGCGGCGAGCAGACCGGGGTTGACGCCGACCTTGACCTCCTTGCCCTGCACGTGGATGGTGCTGTCGGTATCGGCGGTGGCCTCGGTGAGCCGAGTCTTGATCAGTCCGAAGGCGACGGTGTTGACGGTGACGTTGTAGCGGCCCCACTCCTTGGCCAGCGCTTTGGTCAGGCCGGTGACGCCGGCTTTGGCAGCGGCGTAGTTGACTTGCCCGGCGTTGCCACCGAGCCCGGCGATGGACGAGATGTTGACAATCTTGCGGCACGGCACCAGCTGGCCGTTTTCCTTGGCTTGCTTGACATAACCGCTGATGACCGGCTGCACGGCGCGCAGGATGCGGAACGGCGCCTTGAGATGCACGTCGAGGATGGCGTCCCACTGTTCGTCGGTCATCTTCTGGATGACGGCGTCCCAGGTGTAGCCGGCGTTGTTGACGATGATGTCCAGGCCGCCGAAGGAGTCGACGGCGGTCTGCACGAACCGTTCCGCGAAGCCGTCCTCGGTGACGCTGCCGGTGCACGCAATCGCCTCGCCGCCGACGGCCTTGATTGCGCCCACCGTCTCCATGGCGGGGCGTTCGTCGAGGTCGTTGACAACGACCGCGGCGCCGTCGGCGGCGAGTTTGCGGGCGATTTCGGCGCCGATGCCACGGCCGGAGCCGGTGACGATGGCGACCTTGCCGTCGAGCTTTCCCATATGTTCCGGTCCTTCCCGAGGTCAGTCGACGGCGACGGTCGCGTCACCGGTGAGGGTTGTGGTGCCGTCGGCAAGGGTGACGGCGAGTTCGATGGTGGCCAGACCGTCATCGACCGAGATGACGCGGCCGATGCAAGTGGGCCTGGCGTGCACCGGAGTGATCGCGACGAAGCGCACCCGGTAGGAGCGGATGCGCTCCTGGGGGACCCAGGCGGTAAGCAGACGCCCCAGGTAGGCCATCGAGAGCATGCCGTGGGCGAACACATCGTCAAGGCCGGCGTCGTGCGCGACGTCGAGGTCGATGTGAATCGGATTGTGGTCACCGGACGCGCCCGCGAACAGCGCGAGTGTGGCGCGCGAGATGGGCTCGAGACTCAGGTTCGGCAACTCAGTTCCTGGCTGGACGTCGGGCGGCAGAGTCACGGCTGAGCCTCCGGGTTCCGCACGACAACAGTCGCAACCGCTTCGGCGACCGGCATGCCGTCACGAATGATGTCGGTCCTCTTGATCACGAACTCCAGCGCCCCGCCCTTCTTCGTGACGACATCGACGATGCGTGGCCGCAAGGTCACCGTGTCTCCGGCGTGGACCAGGGCGTAATAGGTGAAGGACTGTTCGCCGTGAAGCACGTGCCGCAGGTCGATGCCCAGTGCGGTGAGGTAGCCGAACGGGTCGGGTGACTCCAGTTCGAGACTGAAGAAATATGTCAGTGGCACTGGCAGGTCCGGATACCCGGCGGCCTTGGCCGCGTCAGGGTCGACGTAGACGGGGTCGGTCTGACCGACGGCCTTGGCGAAGAACGCCAGGCGGCCACGCTCGACCGTCACCGTGATCGGTTCCAGGCGCAGAGCTTTCGCCCGTCTCACATCGATGGCCATCGTCAGCTCGCCTTCTCGTACAGGGTCACGACCGCCGCGCCGCCGAGGCCGATGTTGTGCTGGAGTGCGAGCGAAGCATCTTCGACCTGGCGCGGCCCGGCGTCGCCGCGCAACTGCCACACCAGTTCGGCGCACTGCGCGAGCCCGGTCGCGCCGAGCGGGTGCCCCTTGGACAGCAGCCCACCCGAGGGGTTGGTGACAACACGGCCGCCATAGGTGTTGTCGCCGTCAGCGATGAACTTCTCCGCAGTGCCCTCCGGAGTCAGTCCCAGCGCCTCGTAGGACAGCACCTCGTTGGTGGTGAAGCAATCGTGCAGTTCGACGACGCGGATGTCCTCGGGGGACACGCCTGCTGCTTCGTACACCTGCCAGGCTGCCGCCTTCGACATGTCGTAACCGACCAACTTCGTCAAGTCGCCGCCGAAGCTCGAGGGGGTGTCCGTGGTCATCGCCTGTGCGGCGATCGCGACGTCGGTTCGCAACCCGTGGCGGCGTGCGAACTCTTCGCTGGTGACGATCGCGGCGGCGGCGCCGCAGGTGGGCGGGCAACACTGCAGGCGGGTGAGCGGACCGAAGATCGGCGGTGAGGCGAGGACCTCCTCAACTGTCACCTGGTCGGTGAACACCGCGAAGGGGTTGTTGGCGGCGTGCCTGCGGGCTTTCACCGAGATCTGCGCGAACACCGCCGGGTCCATTCCGTACCGGTCGCAGTAGGCCGCGCCGGCTGCGCCGAAGAAGCGCGGCGCCATCGGCGCGCTCGCAGCGTCAGCCTGCGTCGAGGTGATCACCGCGTCCAGCCGCGCGAACGCACTCGGCCGGTCGTCCCAATGCTCCTTGAGGGCCCCGCGCTGCATCTGCTCGAACCCGAACGCGAGCACGCAGTCCGCCGCGCCGGACGAGACCGCCTGCCGGGCCAAGAACAGCGCCGAGGACCCGGTGGAGCAGTTGTTGTTCACGTTGACCACGGGCAGACCGGTCATTCCCACCCGGTAGAGCGCGTTCTGGCCGCTGGTCGAGTCGCCATACACATACCCTGCGTAGGCCTGCTGCACCCGCGCGAGGTCGATGCCCGCATCAGCCAGGGCGGCCTTGATGGCCCCCTCGGCCAGCACGTCGTACGTGGCGCTCCTGCTCGGCGTCGCGAACGGCACCATGCCGACACCCGCGACTATCACCTTCTGACCCATTCCGCCTCCGATGACTATCGACGATTCACTTAGTATCGCCAGGGGCTTGACTTGCAGGCGATACCGAGCCATTGTAATCCGCAACACACTCTTGGCGATTCACAGATGGAGTGCACATGTACGTCACGCAGGGTTTGCACCGCGCCGTCCAGCAGAACCCCGACGGGGTGGCGGTGATCTTCGGCGAGCGGCGGCGAACGTTCCGCGAGCTCGCCGATCGGGTGGCCCGGTTCGCCGGCGTTCTGCGGACGCTTGGCGTACACGGCGGTGACCGGGTCGCGATGCTCTCGCTGAACTCCGATCGCTATCACGAGTACCTGCTCGCGGTGCCGTGGGCGAACGCGGTGCTCAACCCGGTCAACATCCGGTGGAGCCCCGCAGAGATCGCCTATTCCCTCCGTGACTCCGGGACCCGGGTGCTGGTGGTCGACGACGCGTTCGCCGCGACGCTACCCAAGCTGCGGCGGGAGTGCCCGGAGCTGGCCACCGTGATCCACGCCGGTGACGGCCCCACACCGGCGGGCGCGCTGTCGTACGAGGAGCTGATCTCCGCCACCGGCCCCGTGGACGACGCCCGCCGGGGCGCGGATGAGCTGGCCGGGCTGTTCTACACGGGCGGCACCACCGGCCACCCCAAGGGAGTTATGCTCTCTCACACCAATCTGGCCGTCTCCGCATTCGGAGTCATGTCGACCGGACACTGGCTGACCATCGGAGGCCGCTACCTGCACGCCGCTCCGATGTTCCACCTCGCCGACCTCGCGGCCTGGAACGCCACGATACTCACGGGCGGCACCCATGTGATCATCCCGTCGTTCACCCCTGTCGCCACGATGACCGCGATCGCCGAGCACCAGGTCACCGACATCCTGCTGGTGCCGGTGATGATCCAGATGCTCATCGATCATCCCGAGATCGGCGAGTACGAGCTCGGCAGCCTGCGCCGCCTCATCTACGGCGCGTCACCCATTCCGCAGTCCGTGCTGGAACGTGCGATGAAGACCTTCCGCAACGCCTCGTTCACACAGGCCTACGGCATGACCGAACTGTCCCCGGTCGCCACCCTGCTCTCTCCTGACGACCACCAGAAGAGCGAGTTGCTGCGCGCTGCGGGCCGGGCGGCACCGCACTGCGATGTCCGCATCGTCGACGTCGACGACAACGAGGTTCCTCGCGGCACTGTCGGCGAGATCGTCGCCCGCGGCGGACACGTGATGCTCGGGTACTGGAACCGCCCCGAGGAGACTGCCACCGCCCTGCGCGACGGTTGGATGCACACCGGCGACGGCGGTTACATGGACGAGGCCGGCTATGTGTTCGTCGTAGACCGGATCAAGGACATGATCGTCACCGGCGGGGAGAACGTGTACTCCGCCGAGGTGGAGAACGCCCTGGCAGCCCATCCGGCTGTCGAGTCCTGCGCCGTGATCGGCGTACCGGACCATGAATGGGGCGAACGTGTGCATGCCGTCGTCGTCCTCAGCCCCGGCCACGAGGTTACCGTGAAGGATCTGCGCGCCCACGTCAAGAGCCTCATCGCCGGCTACAAGGCGCCTCGCAGCGTCGAGTTCGTCGACGCGCTCCCCGTGTCCGGCGCGGGCAAGATCCTCAAACGTAAACTCCGCAAGAAGTACTGGGGCACCGACCGTCAGGTCCACTGACCGGCCGCCGGCCTCGTCGATCTGGAGAATGGCACCGTGACGCTCCCAACCGGCCACGTTACCCCCGCGCGACGACGCCCGAGTGACCGCAGACGGCAGATCCTGGCCGCCGCGGCCCGCCAGTTCTGGAGCGTCGGCTACAACCAGACGTCCATGGCCGACATCGCTGCTGCCGTCGGCATCGGCGCCAGCGCGCTCTACCGTCACTTCCGTGGCAAGCAAGACCTCCTGGTCGCCGTCCTCGACGAGACGCTCGTCCAGCTCGAGGAAGCAGCGTCCACCGCTGAGGATCTTGTCGGCACAACCCGCAAACTCGCGGGCATTGCAGTGGAACGGCGCGAGTTCGGAGCGCTCTGGGACCGAGACGCCGCACACCTGCCCGACAACGAACGCAGGAGGGTGCGCGAGCGGTTGCGGGCTTTCATCACAGGCACCGCGGGGTTCGTCGCCACCGAACTCGGTATCCCATCCGACGACGCCCAGCTGCGCACACACGCGCTCTATGCAGTGCTGGCCAGTCCGTCCCGCCACCATGCCGAGCTCGACTCTCCGAACTTCGAAAACCTGCTGGTAAGCGCCGCATCGTCCACATTGCACGTCCGAACAGCCCTCGCCGCCGAACCGTCCTCGCGACGCACCGTTCGCGGCAACGCACCACAACTCCCCGCATCCCGCCGCGAAGCCATCCTGGCCACGTCGATTCGCCTGTTCGGCGAATACGGCTACCCTTCGGTCGGCCTCACCGATATCGGAACTGCGACCGGAATCGCGGGCCCGAGCATCTACAACCATTTCGCGAGCAAGACCGAAATCCTGGTCGCTGCCCTCACCCGCGGCAACGAAGCACTCTGGCTTGCCCTCCACCACGCACTCGCTGTCGCCAACAGCGCCCAGGACGCCCTCGACCGCCTACTGGACAGTTATGTCGCCTTCGCTGCGGAGAACCCCTCCGTCATCTCCGTACTCATCTCCGAAGTCATCAACCTCCCAGCCGAACACCGCGACTCCTACCATCACTACCAAAAAGCCTACGTCCACGAATGGGTCAGCCTGCTGCGCCAATCGAGGCCCGAAATCCACGAGGCACAAGCCAGAATCCTCGTCCACGCCACGCTCGCACTGGTCAACGATCTCGTTCGAATACGTGGATTCCAGCGGCGCAGCAACCTCACAGCCGAAATCGCGGCTCTTGGCCGCTCCGTATTGAGAACCTCCGCCCCGGAACCTGGCCGCTGACCGCAGTAGGATGACCGGCAACACCGGGATCGTCCAGTCTCCGCCGGTCCTGTCCGCGCCGGACGAACCGATGGCGCCAAGTTCGCTGCGGAACCCGCCGGCATCACTTGGAGTAGCCTGGCCTCGATGATTCGCGCGTGGCACCGGCTCCTTCCGGCCCGGCAGGGCCGATCGTTGTTAATCGAACTAGTTTCGGTTCCGGGCAAGGCGGCGGGCGGTCTGTCGCGGCGGGCAGGCGTGGCCTCCGGGGGTCCTCCGGTCGTTGGGACAGCGGCTGAGCTGGTCAGCCGGGTGGCGGGATGGCCGTGATCCGGTTGAACGCGGCGGTGATCTGTTCGACCCAGGGCCAGGTGACGGGGATGCGCAGCCAGCGGCCGCGTTGGCCGCGCACGAGGCGGGCGGCGGTGTGCAGGATGTGGTAGCGCAGCGGCTTCGGCTCAGCCTTGGCCAGGTCGCGTCGAGGCCGCCGAGCTGGAGCCACGCGACCAGATCGACCGCGATCGCGGCAGCGGCGTACCAGGCCTGGCTGATGGCGAACTCGCGCGACGGGCGTGGGCCACGGTGGCGGGCCTTCAGCCACTGCAGCGCCCCACCTGCGTGTTGGTGACGAAAGCGGTGTAGCGGCAGCCGTCGCGTTCCTCGAACAGCGTCGGCTGGCCGCCGGGATGGGGGCGTTCCCGCCGGACGATGACCCGCATCCCGGCCGCTGCCAGCGCCAGCCGAAGCACCCAGCGGTCGAGGGCGACACGTCGCCACTTCAGGCCAGCGATCTCACCTCGTAGCGTTCCTCAGCCGTGTATTGATCATCGGAGCGGTCCCGGCGTGGACCTGGCAGCGGGCCCGGGGCCGAGGGTGTGGAAGACGTTGGGCTCGCGTTGCTCGCATGGACGGTCACCGTCCCCATCGCTGCGATCGTCGTGCACCGACGACAACGGCCGCCGGCCCGAGCCTCACTCCCCGACCCGAATGGCGCGCGACAATCCGTCACCGATCAACCCGCTGAACAAATCGCGAGGTACGGGCTTGACGACCGGCGCAAAACAAGAACTGTCGGAGGGTGAGGTACAAGCCGGAGGAACGCCCAGCAGCGCCGGGTCGAGGTCGAGCACGTAGGCCGCTACGCCCGAAGTGACAAGTCAGGCGTAGATGGTCTTGAGCGTCTGGTAGGCGCCCAACCCTTCGGGACCGAGCTCACGACCAATACCGCTAGCCTTCACACCCCCGAACGGAGATCCCGGGTCGGGGAAATACCGGTTCAGACCAACCGTGCCCGTCCGCATGCGTTCTGCGATACTGCGGCCCCGGTCGGGGTCCGTGGTCCAGACGGTACCGCCGAGCCCGTACGAGCAGTCGTTGGCGATACGTACGGCATCGTCCGTGTCCTCATAGCGAATTATGGACAAAACCGGACCGAAGATCTCCTCCTGCGCAACCTTGAAGCGGTTGTCCACATCAGCGAGGATGGTCGGCTCCACGAACCAACCCCGATCCCTACCGGCCGGCCGCCCGCCGCCGGCCACGAGCCGTGCGCCATCCCCGAGACTGCTTGCGATGAACCCCTCAACCCGGTCGCGATGCTGCTCGCTAACCACAGGTCCGATCTGCGTGCCCGGGTCGAGGGCGTCGCCCACGGCGAGCGAGGACACGAATGCTTCGAACAGGTCGACCACCTCGTCGTAACGAGAACTGGGCGCAAGAATCCGCGTACACAGATAACACGTTTGACCGTTGTTCAGCAGAGTCGCGGCGAACAGGTTCTCGCCGATGCTCTCAAGGTCCAGGTCGGCGTCGTCGAGGATGATCGCCGCGGACTTGCCACCCAGCTCGAGGGTCACAGGTCGCAGCAACCGCCCGCACACCTCGGCGATCTGCCGCCCCGCAGCGGTGGAACCGGTGAAGGAGACCTTGTCGATCCCAGGATGCTGAACGAGGTACCGGCCAATCTCGCGCCCGGCGGGAACGATGTTTATCACACCAGGCGGGATGTCCGATGCTTCGATCGCTTCGGAAAGCAGAACGGAGTCGAGAACCGTCTCCGGAGACGGTTTGAGCACAATCGTGCACCCTGCCGCGAGAGCAGGAGCGTACTTGAACGCCGCAAGCGACTGCGGGAAATTCCATGGAGCGATGGCTGCGACTACGCCGGCCGGCTCCTTTTTGATGATGCTGGTACCGCCAAATAGATGCGGCCGTTCCTCCTGCAGCGGAGTACTGCGAATCAATTCGGCGAAGTATCGGGTCAGGATCACCGCGAACTGAGATTCGATCTGCTCTGAGATAGTGATTGGCATCCCGTTCTGGGAACTCACGAGATGTGCAAATTCCTTCCCACGGGCTTCGAACTGAACGGCCAGGCTCTCCATTGCCGCTGCCCGGTCAGCAGGTGACCACGAGGCCCAGCCAGATGGATCGTCGAATGCCTTGCGAGCGGCCGCTACCGCGAGGTCGACATCGAGTTCCTTGGCCTCGGGAACGCACCCCAAGGCTTCCCCGGTGCTGGCCGAACTGACCGCGATAGTGTCGTCACTGCTGGGTTTCACCCAGCAGCCGCCGATGAACAGGTGGTCGTTGTTGACTGTCATGGTGGGCCTCCACGTCTAGGTCTCGTTTGCGCCGACAAAGCACTTGTCGGCACTGCTACATGTGGCTCGGCCGATCTCGCCACGGTTACGTGACCGGACCACGGCACGCCGGAAGCAGACACTTGGCGCAACGATCAACACGAGTTCTGCTCTGGTCTTGGCTTTCCGGCCAGCCCACCGCGTTCGGGCCGCACCCGCGGGCAGGTCGCGAGGCGGAACATGCCGCCTCTTAGTTGCACTTCAGTCCAACTACCTGTGACTCTAGATTCGCTCGATCACGCGGTCAAGAGCGAGTTTGCAATTGCAGCCACGAAGGGCGCGGTCTCCTGTCAAAACCCGGAAAGCGAGCCGTCCCAAAGCATTCCACGGCAGGCCAGGTCGCGACTTCGAAGGACAAACGTCCGGCGCTTCCCGGTTAATGCGCCTGCCCGGTCATGCTGCCGTGATGACATTTCCGGGATTCATGGTGCCGTGCGGGTCGAAGGTGGCTTTCACCGCCCGATGCAGTGCCAGCGCGACGGCGTCACTCTCGCGGGCGAGCCACGCTGTCTTCAACCGGCCGACGCCGTGCTCACCGGTCACCGTCCCACCGAGCGCCAGCGCTGCGGCCGTGATGTCTGCGAAGGCTCTGACCGCCGCGTCCCGGCTGTCCGGGTCGGCGCGGTCGTAAATGATCGTCGGGTGGAGGTTGCCTTCGCCGGCGTGTCCGAAGACTCCGATCCGGAGCTTGTGAACCGAGGCGATCCGCTGGACCTCGGCGATGAGCGGAGCAACGGACGAGCGAGGTACGGCCACGTCGTCGAGCATCGGATCGCCGAGTCTCTCCAGCGCGGGGAAGGCGTTCCGTCGCGCGGCCAGCAACAGGTCGGCCTCGGCCGGATCAGTGCTGACGAAGGTTTCGGTCGCGTCGCAGCTGGAGCAGATCGTGGAAGCTTCACCAAGGATCTCGTCGGCGTCCGGCTCGTCGGTCTGGATGACCAGTAGCGCGGCGATGTCCGTGAGGCCCATCCGGGTAAGGTCCTCGACTGCCTGCACCGTTGTTTTGTCCATGATTTCCAGCATGGACAGACGGAGTCCCGCGTGTCCCAATGCGACGACTGCGTTCCCTGCCGCTTCCAGCGTGTCGAAGGGTGCGACAAGCGTCGACGGAACCCGGGCTCGGGGCAGGAGCCTGAGCGTGATCTCCGTTATGACGCCAAGAGTCCCTTCCGATCCGACGAACAGCCGGGTCAGGTCATACCCTGCGACACCTTTGACGGTGCGCCTGCCGACCCGGGTCACGCGGCCGTCGGCGAGGACCACCTCGAGACCGAGCACGTAGTCTCCGGTGACCCCGTACTTGAGGCAGCACATTCCGCCGGCGTTCGTCGCCACGTTGCCGCCGATCGTGCACGAGTCCACGCTGCCCGGATCGGGTGGGTAGAACAGTCCGGATCCCGCGACGCGCTCGCGGAGGTGCCCTGTCACGACCCCCGGTTGGACGACGGCGAGTCGCTCGATGGAGTTGATTTCGAGGATCTTGTTCATCCGGTGCAGGCTGACCACCACTGAACCGTCGGGTGCGTTCGCGCCTCCGCTCAGGCCGGTGCCGGCGCCTCTGGGTACCACGGCGAGGCCGTGGCGGTACGCAACGGTGAGGCAGGCGGAGACCTCGGCCGTCGTGCGTGGCGCGAGCATCATCATCGGTGCGCCCACGGGGGTGAAGTGTGAGAGATCGCGGGCCCGGCTCGCGACGATGTCCGGATCGAGTTCGACGATGTCAGCCGGGAGCAGGGCAGCGAGATCTCGTAGCACAGGTGTCGGGGCGGTCAAGAGCGAACCCGGAAAGGATGTCTCGTCGCGGTTCGCCGACCCGGCTGTGCTGTGCTCAGTTCGGGGCATGGCTGAAAGCGGCGCGGAGTTCGGCGACGAAGGCGTTGGGCACCTCGAGCATCGGGAAGTGACCGCCCTTGTCGAGGACATTCCAATGGCGTAGGTCGGTGTAGCGAGCCTCGACCCATGCGCGGGGGAGCTTGCGCAGCTCCTTCGGGAAGACCGAGACCCCGCAGGGCACGGTGACCGGGGTGGTCATGTCCAGCCCTGGCTGGCTCATTGTCGCGCCGCCGGCGTTCTCCCAGTACAGGCGGGCCGAGGAGGCACCCGTTGCGCTGAACCAGTACGTTGCCACGTTGTCGAGAAGCCTGCTGCGGGAGACAGCGTTCTCCGGGTGCCCGTCGCAGTCGGCCGCATCGTGGAACTTCTCGACGATCCAGGCGAGCAGGGCGACCGGAGAGTCCACGAATCCGTACCCGACCGTCTGCGGGCGGGTGGACTGGATAGCGGCATAGCCCATTCCGGTACGGCGGAACTGCTGCTCCTCGTCCAGCCAGCGACGCTCGATCGGGGTCAGCCGGTCGTCGTCGAATCCGTCGGGGCGAACGGCGTGCGGGACGGTTGTGTGCATCATGGCGACGCGGTCCGGGTGCCGCAGGGCCAGGGTGATGGTGACCATCGCCCCCCAGTCACCACCCTGCGCCAGGAACCGGGGGTATCCGAGCCTGGTCATCAGTTCCGCCCACGCGTCGGCGATCCGCTCGAGCCCCCAGCCCGTGGACGTGGGCTTGCCGGAGAAACCGTATCCGGGCAGCGACGGGAGAACCACGTGGAAGGCGGGTTCGCCGGCGGGCGGATCGACGAGCCCGGGCAGGACGTCGAGGGCCTCGACGACCGAACCCGGCCAGCCGTGGCTGATCAGCAGTGGACGCGCGTCTTCCCGACGCGATCGAACGTGCAGGAAGTGGACGCTGAGGCCGCCGATCTCGGTGCGGAACTGACCGTGTCCGTTGAGTTCCGCTTCCAGCCGGCGCCAGTCGTGGTCCTCCAGCCACGACCGGCGGAGTTCTCGGACGTAGTCCAGGGGGATCCCTTGCGCCCACCCGCTGTCGCCAGGCCGGCCAGCGACGGTCTCCGGTTCGGGCAGCCGTGCGCGGCGCAGGCGCTCGCGTAGGTCGTCCAGTTGTTCATCCGGCAGCGCAAGCACGAACGGTGTCACGGCGGTATCGGCCGTCTCGTTGGGGGTTGTCACGTTGTGCTCCTCACCGGGCTAGGTTGCGGCAACCGGTAGCAGGCTGCGGCCGTGCGGTACAGCACGTTTTCGATGTCCGAGTCCGGTCGCCCGGCCACGGCGTCGAGGGTGGCGCGGTAGGTGTCCCGGTAGTTTCCGGCGACGAGGGCGACCGGCCAGTTGCCGCCGTACATCACTCGGTGCGAGCCGAACGCGTCCAGGACCAGGTCGATATAGGGCTGGATGTCCGTCGCGAGTGTCCTGCGGACGAAGGTCGCCCAGCCCGAGTACTTGACGTAGACGTTCGGCAAGACGGCGAGCCGGCGCATCGAGGCGGCCCAGGTCGTGAAGGCCGACTGGTCCCCGAGTCGCGGCTTACCGAGGTGGTCGATGACGATGGTGAGCTCGGGCAGCCGCTCGGCGATCGCGACCGCGAGGGGAAGTTCGCGGTCGTCCTTGAAATGCAGGTCGAGAGGCAGCCCGCGATCGGAGACGACCCGGCAGGAGTCGATCACACGCGGGTCCGCGAGCACGTCACCGTCGGGCGGCCAGTGGTGGTTGTTCCGGATGCCCACGAGCCGGTCGGCCCCGGGGATGCCGGTGAAGGAGTCGAGGTCGCGGGCGGTGGCCGCAGGCGACGTGAGCGTCGCCCAGCCGACCACCCCCCGGACGCTCGGCTCGGTGGCCGCGAGCGCGAGCAGTTGCCGGGTCTCCAGGACATTGGTGCCGGCCTGGACGAGGATCAGCTCCGCCACCCCGGCCTGGTCCAGCTCCTCGCGCAACTCGGCGAAGGAGAAGTCTCTGCGCACGGGTTCCCACCACGAGGGCCGATCGCCGAGCCAGGACATCCACGGGGCGTCGGTCCGCCAGACGTGCAGGTGGGTGTCGATGACCCGGGCAGGCGTGGTCATGCGCCCGCCAGCGGTGCCGCGTGGGTGTGCCCGCATCCGGCGCCGCCGATCCAGTCTCCGTCGTCATCGGCGAGCACCACCTCGAGGGCCTGCGGAGGCGGGACAGCCGGGAACTCCGGATCCAGCTCTCGGTATACCGCCAGGATGTTCTGGTAGGCCCGAGAGGCGTGCGGCCATCGGGCGTAGGGGCCCAGGTCGAGCGCCGAGTAGGCCTCGGCAGGCGTCTTCCCGGCTCGGTGCGCACCGGTCGCGAACTCCAGGAGGAAATCGAAGTAGTTCCGCACGATCATCACGTCCGCCGGCCGCACGACCGGCCCGTGACCGGGCACCACCACACGCGGGTCGCATTCGAGGATGCGGTCGAGCGCTGCGATGCAGCGGGTGACGGGTCCGGCCCAGACGATCGGCGTGGACTCGGTGAACAGCACGTCGCCGGCGTACACCACTCCGGCGGAGGGCACGTGCACGATCGTGTCTCCGCGGGTGTGGGCGGGACCGACCTCGACGAGTTCGGCCACCCGGCCGCCGATGAGCAGTTGCTTGCTCCGGGAGAACGACTCCGTCGGCAGGACCGGACGCCAGCCGATGAAGTCGAACGTGGCGATCCGCCAGCCGATGAACCGGCCGAATGCGGTGTCGTCGCGTGCCAGTTCAGCCATGCGGTCAGGCTCGAGCCACATCGCCTTCATCTCGCCGACCGTCGCTTCTGACGCGATGATGCGAGCGCCTTCGTACAGCAGGTTGCCGTTCCAGTGGTCGCCGTCGGAGTGGGTGTTGACCACGGTCGTCACCGCCCTGTGGCCGGCGACGCCGTCAACCGCGGCGCGCAGCGCGGTTCCCAGCGCCATGTCGTTCTGCGTGTCAACGACCAGCACCTCATCCGTGCCGAGGACCACACCGGAGTTGGCGTAGCCCCATCCGCCGGGCGGCTCAAGCCAGGCGTGGCAGCCGCCGCCGAGGTCGTGGAGGCCACGGGTGAAGGGAGGGAGATCGGTCATGCCGTCACCGCCGGTCCGGGGTACTCGCCCTGAAACCGGACGGTCACCGCCCGCTGGTGGATGAGCCAGCGGCCGTCGACGCGGCGCAGCCTCAGGTCATAGCGTCCGGCGAGGAACGTCGTCCGGGCGCGTCCATCCTCGGTCCGGACCGCCACGGCGTGCAGGTCGGCCTCGCAGGTGGCCTCGTCGCCGTCGACGTCGATCAGGTGGTTGAACACCATGTGCTGTCCCGCGTCGTACTTCTTCAGCTCGGCGAAGTAGAGGTCGGCGAGCTCCGCGGCCGGGATCTCCTTGGGCTGCCAGCCTTCCAGCACGGCGGACCGGGTGAGCAGGACGGTGTCGGTGAAACAACTGACGTAGGCCTCGCGATCGCGGTCGTCCTGCGCACGGGCCAGCCGCGAGAGCGTCTTGAGGACATCCAGCTCGTCCCGGGTCCTGCGGAGTAGGACGAGATCCGCGGCACCGGTAGCGCCACTGGGTGATCCGGTCACGGGAACCTCCTTTTAGTGGGGAGCGGGGTCACGGGAGGTCGTGCTCGCCGAGGAAACGGATGACGGGCAGGTCGACGCCCATCTTCTCGGCCGCCTCCAGGCAGTTGCGACGGTCCTTGCGCGCCATGTCGATCATCGCCGCGGAACTCGGGTCGTCGATGTAGCGCTGGGCGTAACCGCTGTAGATCGGACCGGGGAACAGGGTGTCGATCAGCAGTTCCTTGGCCAGCTGCTCGTCGATGCCGCCGGCCTTCAGGAACTGGAACATCTCCCGCAGCATCTCGACGGTCGTGTGGATCAGGCTGTTGCCAATGGTCTTGACCAGCATCGCCTGTGCGGGCTCGCCCCCGATCCAACGTGGCGCCCCGAGCACGGACAGCAGAGCCTCGACCTCGGCATAGGCGGTGGCCGGGCCCGAACAGTTGATGAGCAGTTCGGCCGCCTCCGCCGCCTCCGGCCTGCCGAAGACCGACGCCGCCAGCAGGTGCTGCCCCCGAGCCTGGTGGGCGGCGGCGAGCTCGCGGGCCAGCGCGGGTGACACGGACGCCATCACGACGTGGATACCGCCAGGTGGAAGCGCTTCGAGAAGACCGCCAGCGCCGAGGGTGACCTCGCGGGTCCCGTCGTCGTCGAAGACGATGCTGATTACGACCCGTGCGGATGCGACCTCGGCCAGCTTATCCGCGGCCGTGCCGCCACCGGCAGCGAACTCTTCGACCGCGTCGGGGCGCTGGTCCCAGCCGACGACTTTCCGGCCGGAGGCCAGGAAATGGCGAGCCATCACCGAGCCCATGTGGCCGAGCCCGACCAGCCCGACGGCCGATCGCGACTGTGTTGTGCTCACAACGCATTCCTTTCCTTCTGAGACCTAGGAATCCGAGGCTCGCGCGGCGACCGGCTGCGTAGTCGGCAATTGTGTCGATGCCGACTCGGCGTCGACGGGGAAGCGTGGTGCGGTGAGCAGCAGCACGGCCGCGATCATGAGTAGTCCAATGGAGATCACAAGCGCGAGTTGATAGCTGCCCGTCGCGTCGCGAAGCGCAGTGATCAGCAGCGGGCTCGATCCGACCCCGACCATGAACACCGCATAGAATACGCTGAACATCCGGCTGTAGTGGCGGATCGGGTAGTAGCGCGACGTCAGGTTGCCTGCGAGGTCGACCTCCGCGCCGAGGGCGAGCCCGGCGGCGATCGCGGCGGCAGACCCGAACGCGGGGCCGCCAAGCAGCAGAGCAAGCAGGCCCGCAGCCGCAAGAGCGAAGACGGCGGCACCGACACGTGGCGCGAAGAACCGGTCCACCAGCAGGCCGACTGCTATTCGGCTCACGATCAGGGCCAGCCCGATCAGACCAGCGGTGCGAGCGGCGTCAGCGGCGGAGACGCCGGCGTCTCTCAGTAGCGAGACGAGGAACAGGCCGATCCAGCCCACTCCGATGGACAACAGCAGGAAGGCCACCGCCAAGCGTGCGAAGAGCGCCTGGCGCAGCAGAGGAAAGATGCTCGAGCCGGACTTCGCCGACAGAGTCTGCGGGGAATGCGGCTGCGGGCGAGTCCGAGGCATCAACACCAGGACCACGAGCGCGCAGACGAGAACAGCCACCCCGATCACCCGGTATCCGACCCGCCAGTGCTCGGCGAGCAGTGCGCCGAGCAGTTCGGGAATGAGGAAGGCGACCAGCCCTGCGCCGCTCAGTGAGATCCCCAGCGCGATACCACGAGCCCGGTCGAACCGTTCGTTGACCGCACGCGTGAACGACACCGCCGTCGAGGGGGAACCCAACAGGTACATCAGTCCGTAGAGGATGAAGTACACCGTGAACGACGGCCCGCTTGCCGAGAGCACGAAATAGCTGACACCCAGCACGCCCATGCCGAAGACCGACGGCCACCGCACGCCCCAGCGATCGACGAGAAAGCCGACGACAGGGGCGGTCACGATCAGCACGATGGAAGCAAGCAGCTGCAACGACGACAGCTGAGCGCGGCTCCAGCCGAACTCGGATCCAAGCGCGGCCACCACGAGCCCGTTCGTGTAGGCGGGAACGATGGCGATGCCGACGCCGATCCCGATCGTGGCAGCGGTCAAGGCGCGCCAACCGCGCCGAAACTCCATGAAAGCACCGTTGTCCACCACGTTGGGAACCCCCTTCCAGAAGAAACTTGGATCCAGGTCCAAGGTTCCCCGGATGGTAGCCCGCTCCCGCAGACTCAACAAGACTTGAGTCCAA
>NZ_JBDPMC010000114.1:0-16196 GCF_039871625.1 Micromonospora sp. B11E3
TGGTATGCCGCGGCTACGGATCCGGTTGATGCGGGTGTCACCGCGGCGGCGTTGTCGCTGGACCCGCCGGTCAGCTGCGGCGGGTCTCCCGCCGTCCACCCACCCGCATCCACGGCTCGGTGGGATTTGTACTCGTAGGCCTGCAGCCTCTTCAGGTCCTTTTTGGTGGGGGCCGGGTCCATCCACCGCCAGAACGAGCCGCCCTCCCGGCCCTTCAGGCCCTTGACCTTGATCCACGCGGCCCGCTCACCCGCAGGCGACTCGTCCGTGCGGCGACCGAACCCGACCGTCGCCTCCCGGTACGCAGCGGCCACATCGACATGCAGCGTCTTGCCGCCCAGCCTGAACGGCAGCCGCCCTCGCCGGTCGAGCTTGACCTCTTTGGTGTACCCGTCGGGCAGCTCCGGCGGGTCCCCCGCCGTCCACCCGCCCGCACGCACGGTCCGGTTCTCGTAGGTCCGCAGCCTGTTCAGGTCCTTTTTGGTGGGGGCCGGGTCCATCCACCGCCAGAACGGGCCGCCCTTCCGGCCCTCCAGGCTTTCGACCTCGATCGCCGCGGCCGGCTCACCCTCATGCGACTCGTCCGTGCGGTGACCGAACCAGACCGTCGCCATCTGGCCCGCAGCGGCCGCACCGACACCCGGCTTCTTGCCGCCCACCGTGAACGGTAGCTGCCCTTGCCGGTTGAGCGGGATCTCTTTGGTGTACCCGTCGGTCAGCTGCGGCGGGTCCCCCGCCGTCCACGCGCCCGCATGCACGGTTTGGCGCACGTAGGTCTCCAGCCTGTTCAGGTCGTCCTGGGTGGGGGCCGGGTCCAGCCACCGCCAGAACGGGCCGCCCTTCCGGCCGTCCAGGCTCTCGACCTTGATCCACGCGGCCGGCTCACCCTCATGCGACCCGTCCGTGCGGGGACCGAACCAGACCGTCGCCTCCTGGCCCGCAGCGGCCACACCGACACCCGGCTTCTTGCCGCCCACCGTGAACGGCAGCCGCCCTTGCTGGTCGAGCTTGACCTCTTTGGTGTACCCGCCGGTCAGCTGCGGCGGCTCCCCCGCCGTCCACTCGCCCGCACGCATGGTTTGGCTCACGTAGGTCCGCAGCCTGTTCAGGTCGTCCTGGGTGGGGGCCGGGTCCAGCCACAGCCAGAACGGGCCGCCCTCCCGGCCCTCCAGGCTCTCGACCTTGATCCACGCGGCCGGCTCACCCTCATGCGACCCGTCCGTGCGGGGACCGAACCAGACCGTCGCCTCCTGGCCCGCAGCGACCGCACCGACACCCGGCATCTTGCCGTCCAGCGTGAACGTCAGCCGCCCTTGCCTGTCGATCGGGACCTCTTTGGTGTACCCGCCGGGCAGCTGCGGCGGGTCCCCCGCCGTCCACTCGCCCGCATCCACGGTCCGGGGCTCGTAGGTCCGCAGCCTCTTCAGGTCCTTTTTGGTGGGGGCCGGGTCCAGCCACAGCCAGAACGGGCCGCCCTCCCGGCCCTCCAGGCTCTCGACCTTGATCCACCCGGCCAGCTCACCCTCAGGCGACCCGTCCGTGCGGGGACCGAACCAGACCGTCGCCATCTGGCCCGCAGCGGCCACACCGACACCCGGCGTGCCGCCCACCGGGAACGGCAGCCGCCCTTGCGGGTCGACCTGGACCTCTTTGGTGTACCCGCCGGTCAGCTTCGGCGGGTCCCCCGCCGTCCACCCGCCCGCATCCACGGTCCGGTTCTCGTAATTCCGCAGCCTCTTCAGGTCCTTTTTGGTGGGGGCCGGGTCCAGCCACAGCCAGAACGGGCCGCCCTCCCGGCCCTCCAGGCTCTCGACCTTGATCCACGCGGCCGGCTCACCCTCATGCGACTCGTCCGTGCGGTGACCGAACCAGACCGTCGCCTCCTGGCCCGCAGCGGCCACACCGACACCCGGCTTCTTGCCGCCCAGCCTGAACGGCAGCCGCCCTAGCCGGTCGACCTGGACCTCTTTGGTGTACCCGCCGGTCAGCTCCGGCGGGTCCCCCGCCGTCCACGCGCCCGCACGCACGGTCCGGTTCTCGTAGGTCTCCAGCCTCTTCAGGTCCTCCTTGGTCGGGGCCGGGTCCAGCCACCGCCAGAACGGGCCGCCCTTCCGGCCGTCCAGGCTCTCGACCTTGATCCACGCGGCCGGCTCACCCTCAGGCAACCCGTCCGTGCGGGGACCGAACCAGACCGTCGCCTCCTGGCCCGCAGCGGCCACACCGACACCCGGCGTCTTGCCGTCCAGCGTGAACGTCAGCCGCCCTTGCCGGTTGAGCCGGACCTCTTTGGTGTACCCGCCGGTCAGCTGCGGCGGCTCCCCCGCCGTCCACTCGCCCGCACGCATGGTTTGGCTCACGTAGGTCCGCAGCCTGTTCAGGTCGTCCTGGGTGGGGGCCGGGTCCAGCCACCGCCAGAACGGGCCGCCCTCCCAGCCCTCCAGGCTCTCGACCTTGATCCACGCGGCCGGCTCACCCTCAGGCGACCCGTCCGGGCGGGGACCGAACCAGACCGTCGCCTCCTGGCCCGCAGCGGCCGCACCGACACCCGGCTTCTTGCCGCCCACCGTGAACGGCAGCCGCCCTTGCCGGTCGAGCCGGACCTCTTTGGTGTACCCGCCGGTCAGCTCCGGCGGGTACACCGCCGTCCACTCGCCCGCATGCACGGTTTGGCGCACGTAGGTCTCCAGCCTGTTCAGGTCGTCCTGGGTGGGGGCCGGGTCCAGCCACCGCCAGAACGGGCCGCCCTCCCAGCCCTCCAGGCTCTCGACCTTGATCCACGCGGCCGGCTCACCCTCAGGCAACCCGTCCGTGCGACCGAACCAGACCGTCGCCTCCTGGCCCGCAGCGGCCACACCGACACCCGGCGGTTTGCCGTCCAGCGTGAACGTCAGCCGCCCTACCCGGTCGACCTGGACCATTTTGGTGTACCCGCCGGTCAGCTCCGGTGGCTTCCCCGCCGTCCACCCGTCCGCCACATCAGCTGGGAGTCCTGCCCGATCGCCTGTGCGCAGCGGCGCCGCCGCCTCGCCCAACTCGACGTCCTGGACCATCGGCCCGGGGCCGAACTCACCGGAGTCGGACCCGCCGGGCGCTGCCCCCCGTCCCCGGCCCGCAGGCCGGCGCAGGCGCCCCTGACCGGTGCCCGCCTGCGGGCCGGCACCCTGATCGTGCCCGACGGTCCCGCTGCCGGACACCGCGATATCGATCCCGAACGCCGCCGAGACCAGATGCGGCAAAACCTGCGTCAGGCCGGGCACAGACCTCCCCCTGGACTCCAACGCCTCCCGCAACACCTCCAAGGAAGAACCGGACGGATCCAGACGATCCCGGAAATCCGTACGCCCGACGATCCGGTCAACCTCGACGGCCAGATGGTGGCGGACATCATCAATCTCCACCGTCGGCAGACCGAGCGTCCCCGCCACCTGGCCCCCCGCCCTGTCCAGCACCTGCTGGAAGAAGCCATCCCACTCCGGGGAATCCACGATCTCCGGCCGGGCCGGGGCCGTCGGCACCGACGGCGCCACGGCAACACCGTCCCCCCCGGAGGCCTCCGCGATGTGACCGGGACCGGGTGCGGCGCTCGGGCCCGGCGGCGGGGCAAACACGCGGGCCAAGTGCGGGCCCGGCACGGCGGCCTTCTCCGTCCGCTCCCGGGCCGAGGGCACGTAGGGCCCGTCACTGTCACTGTCACTGTCACTGTCGTCCATCAGGTCGTTGCCGACAGGCTCGGCCGGCGGCTTCTGGTACCTCGGCGGCACGTCGAAGCCCCTGTCCCACCACTCCTGCACGGTGGCCGGGCCCCGCGCCGCGCTGGCCGCACCCGCCGGCCGTACCGCAGGACCGTCACTGCCCACCACACCCGCGTAATGAGGCTTGAGGATCTCCACGATGTCCCGCAGATCCTCGTCGGACAAACTCCAATCAGCACCGTGCCTGTGCGGGCCCATCAGCGTCGAGTCGTCCCGGTCGACAACACCGGCCCCGTGCACGACCTCATGCACGTACACCCCAGGCTTTTCACCCGCCGCCCAACGACGCTGATCCGTCCCGCTATCCGAGTCGACGACCGTGACCTTCTGATGGGCCAGGGCCTCATCGTCCACGAACTGCACTTCCCACCGCAGCGTCTTGCCGACCTCCGGCAACACCGCCGGCTTGCCGTTCAACGCGGCGATACCGTCCAGAGTGTCCCGCTTCACCTGCTTCACCGCGTCCGGCGGACCCGCCACAAACAACCGCCGCCGAATAACCCACTCATCCCCCGGAACCAGCGCAAACCGCACCGCGATCCGCTCACCACTATCCGGCAGCCGCCGCACCCCATCCCGGCTGACATCAAACGCGTGGACGAAACGTGGCTTACCGCGGCGGTCCACATCACGCTTCGGCCACCACCGCTCCGCATCAATCTCGACCGGCTCCACCGAGCCTCGCGCCGTGGCGGCTCCTGCCGCACTCGACGCGGCTTCCGTGGATACGGCCACGCCGGCCACATCCTCGACGTCGACCACAGTGTCAGAGCCGGCCGGAGGAGCCCATTCCTCCGGTACGACACCCAGCCTGGGCGAGTAGTCGGACCCGGACAGGCTCAGATCCGGGTCCTCCGGAAGCGGACCGAGCTCGACGTCGGTCGGGTCCAGCGCGGTGTTACGCCGGGTCGGGAGCACGAGAATGCTGGCGATCGGCGCCGCATGCCCAGGCAACCCATCCCCGGCACCCGACCCATGCCCGGCGCCCGACTCACCCTCGGCACCCGACCCATGCCCGGCGCCCGACTCACCCCCGGCGTCCGGACCCTGCCCGGTCGGCTTAGGTTGCCACCCTCTAAGGATGCGCGTGTTCAACCTTTCCTGCCGGGTTCGGAGCGCGTATATGAGTTTATTGAACTTATCGATTTCCTTGTCCGTTTTGATGATCTTGTAGGCGTGTCCGGTTCCGCCGACCAACGGCGCCCTGACCACGACGAAAACGCCGGTAACGGATTCCGATCCGACCTGCCGCTTCCACTTCCCTACCCAGAAGGTGACCATCTTCTGAGCGGTGACATCCACCTTCGCCCCACCGAGCGTCGCATCCTCCACACCAATCCTAGACCGCAGGGGACGGGGCAATCGGTTGCCCGTCGTCAGTACGTCCTCGAACTCCTCTGCCTCGGAAAGATCCCACTGATTCTGCGGCACCCACAGCGCCCTTCTGCGCAGCGACTCGATGTCGTCTGCGGTGGGGGCGGGCTCCAGCTCCAGGTACAGGGTCTCCCGGGTAGGACTATTTTCGGCCGGTAGTTCCACGAACGCGGCGGATCGACCAGTGCTGTCATACCCGAGTTCGAGACGAACTTTTTTGATGTCCGCAGGAAAGACGAACGAACCTCCGTCGACCACCACGGTCTGTGGGATATAGACCGGGCTGCCGGCGAATTCTACGTCCAACTTCCGAGATTTTTTCGATTTGGCGTTTAGCGACGCCGTGATGTGGTAGGACCCGACGAACGACGGGGGGTCGAGTCTCCACGCCCCGCCCACCCGTGCAGCCTCTTCCTGCCGGTCGTTGAGCCTCTTGATGATCCTATCGAACTCATCCATCTTCTTGCCCGCGACGACGAGCCGGTAGGCGTGTCGGCTAGCGTCGCCGACCAACGGCGCCCCGACCACGACGAATACGCCGCGTTTCAACCCGGCCAGCTGCGGCCACTTCCCTACCCGGAAGGTGATCTCCGTCCCAGGGGCGAGCTGCACCTCCTCCCCACCGAACGTCTTGCCGGCCGGACCAATCTTAATACCCAGGGGGGCGGGCAATCGGCTATCCGAAAATATTGCGTCGTTGAAAGTCACTGCGTCGGCAAGATCCCACCGATCCTCCAGCTCCCACACGGCATCTGCGGACTGCGACATCCCGATGATGTCGTCCACGGTGGGGGCGGGATGGACCAGTTTAAAGTACAGGTTCTCTCCGGCTCCGCTCTCCGTGGCCAACATTTCCACGACCACCATGGGTCGACCAATGGCGTCAAACCCGGCTTCGAAACCAATTCGGTTTATCTTGGGAAATTTGAACGAACCTCCGCCGGCCAAGACGCCATCCGAAAGATAGTTCTGGGGGGATTTCTTCGATCTCCCCACCCCGCCATGCCTGCCGAGCCGTACGCCCAATCGTTTTTTGCTCATTACCGACGTCGTGCCGCGGTAGGACTCGACGAATAATGGGCGCTCGTTTGCCCACGCCCGGTCGGGTATCGTTTTCCTCAGAGCGCGCATCTCTTCGGCAGTTAACTCGCGGTCAATCCTTCGGAAGATGGTGCTTTTGGTGCCGTCGGCCGCGGTGATTTCGGCAAAACCGGCACCCCCTCCCGAAATCGCAATCTTCACGAAAGTGACATCGACCTTATCACCCAGGCTAACAAGCCCATCGATACCATCGAGGCGTATCTTCTGGCCGGCCGGCCCGATGTCCAACCCTGGCACCGGACGAGTGAACCCCGATATCTCCGGGTCATGCCGCACGGGGGTGACCGGGACACGGATGGTGAATGGGGCGGCGAGGTCTGTTGGACGCTGGTCTTCCCAGCCGCCCTGGTCCTTGAGATTGCGCAAGTATCGGAGGTGTGCGTCGAGTTCCCGGACCTGACTGTACGGGAAGGAGGAGCGTTGACGGATGACCGCGAGGTCACGCCGGAAGGTATTTTCCAGGATACGCGAGTAGGCGCTGTCGCGATTATTCTCCGCCTTGGCGATCGCGTCTTGCAGCAGATCACGTGTCTTTTCAAACTCCCCATCCAGTTTCTCCCGCTCGCTGGTGTCTATCTTTGCCTGGGGGAAGCCCGCAGCGATCTGGTCGGCGATGCCGTCTTCGGCACGGGGTTTGACGAGGAAGTAAGCGCCCTTCCACCACAGGACCTGTTTCGGGACGACACCGTCACCCGGCCGCGGGCCGATGCGGTACGGGGCGCCGAACGGATGATGGACCCACATCGGCCCCAACTTCTCGGCCGCCACATGGAAAGGCACAAGCGTGAGTTCGTGAACCCCGCCACCTACGACCTTGGGGAACCAGATCCGGTGCAGCGCCTCCTGCTCCTGCTCCGACACGCCCTGCGGATACGGAAGAATCTTCCTAAATTTCGACCCTTCGTCCCGGGCGAGGTCGTCGGCCAGCTCACGAATCACCCACGCACGCAGTCCATCCAGGCTGCGGACCTTCAACTCCGCCAACTGTTCCCCAAAGGCGTCCAACACCGGCTGAAAGACCCCAGCCACCCCCGTGTCAAACCGCCGAGGATCGACGTCGAACACCTTGAGCGCCCACTCCTCGAAGAGTGTCGCCTGGTGGTCACTGGACACCAGGGCCGACAACGTGGTGATCGCCGCAGTCACCTTCTGCTCCAAGCCCGACGCGACATCGACCTCCGCCGGCGGCGCCGCCGAGCCATCCGCCGGTGCCGGCGCTGCCGGCGAGCCCGGGGACCCGACCGGCGCATCGGCCAGCGCGGGGTTCTCCGACGGCATGATGAATGCCGACGGGTCCATCCCTGACGACAGCCAGTCCATGGACTCGCCCGGCGCATCGTCCGTCGGATCCGTTCCTGGCAGCAGGTCCAGGAACTCGCCCGGCGCAACGTCCGCCGGCGGCGGCAACGCCGAGCCGAGCGCCGGTGGCACCCCTGCCCCCTCCGTCGAAAATTCAGGCGCCTGTGTCGGCGCTGCCGTCGAGCCCGGGGACCCACCCGCTCCGCCGGCCGCCGGCAGCAGCCAATCCGGGAAAGCCAAGTCTTCCAAGTTATCGGGCAATTGCGGATCACCGGCGTAAAAATGCAGGCCACCGTGAGGCTGCTGCCCTGTCGGCTCATATTCGATGCGCTGACGCTTCGGCTCAGGTCCCGACTCCGGCGAGCCAGGCGTCGGTGGCCCCCCTAGCCCCTCCGTCAAAAAGTGAGACGCCGGTGTCCGCGCTGCCGGCGAGCCCGGGGACCCACCCGCTCCGTCGGTCTCCGTCCGCCGCCGATCCAGGAAAGCCGATGGTTCCGACATGTCGAACGGTTTCGGGTCATGCTCAAGATCCAGGCCATCATCAGGCCGGCCGCCTTCCGCACCGGACGGCCGATCGCCGGGCGGAGCGTCAGAGCCGGCCGGGCCCCATTCCATCGCCGCCGGCCGACCAGGCAACGAACGGGACGACACGTCCAAAGACTCAGACTCAGACTCGGACTCGGACTCAGACTCA
Organism: Micromonospora sp. B11E3; assembly: GCF_039871625.1. NCBI lineage: Bacteria > Bacillati > Actinomycetota > Actinomycetes > Micromonosporales > Micromonosporaceae > Micromonospora > Micromonospora sp. B11E3. The sequence goes on from NZ_JBDPMC010000114.1 coordinate 8,221, forward strand.
TAACCGGACGACTCATACCCGGACGACTTAGACCCGGACGACTCATAACCGGACGACTCAGACCCGGACGACCCAACCGACCGTGGCGCACCCGTCGGCGCCGCGAAATCAGCCACCGCCCAGATCTGGTCCTTCTCCCGCTTCGTGAACCCAGGATCATGATCCTCACCGGTAGGATGATCCTTACCGGCCGGCCTGGTCTCCCTCAGCAAATCCTTGGGCGACCAAGGGTGCAGAAGCCCAAGTAAATGCCCGAACTCATGCCCGTACCGGTCAGGATCAAGCTCCGCAAGCCAATGGAACTGCTCGATCCGACCCTCCGACTCATCCGCACTGACCCACACATTCTCGCTCTCCCGCAGAGCATCACCAAAAGGACTCAGCCGCACCTTCGACCGGACCTCGCTGGACACCGGATCGAACACCACCTCGACCCGCGGCCCACCCCCAACCCCCACAGCCCGATTGGTCTCCACCACCCACTGCTCAACCGCACCCAACGTGCCCAGAATCGCAGCCTCCGTCACATCCGCATCCGGCTCCAAACGCAGACGGAACACCACCGTCCCCGACCCACGATGCAACCAATAATCGGCGTAGACCCGCTCACCCGCATCCTTCCCCGCATGCTCCACCCGGAAAGGACGAGCCTCCCCCGGCGTCGGCACCAACCGCAACGAATTCTTACCCTGCCAGGTGAACCGATCAGTAAACACATGCGTCATCTCGTCCCAAGCAGGCAAACCTGCCGAACTCCGATACGACACACGCCAACCACCCTCAACCCACTCCACCGACGGCTCCACACCCGCCGCCCACCCCGACGGCAACACACCCTTCCCACCACCCGAAGACGAACCACCCTCCCCAGGACCCCACTCAAACGCCGCCGCACCACCAGGCAACGGCCCACCCTCGGAACCCGACTCACCCTCGGAACCCGACTCACCCTCGGCATCCGACCCATCCCCGGCGCCCGACTCATCACCGGTGCTCGGACCCTGCCCGGTCGGCTCAGGTGCCCCCTCGGCTTGCGGGGCAAGCCTGGTGACTCCCCGCTGCCGGTCGAGCCTTCCGATGAGCTCATTGAACCCATCGATCTTCTCGCTGGCTATGAAGAGCCGGTAGGCGTGTCGGTCATTGTCGCCGACCAACGGCGCCCTGACCACGACGAAAACGCCGATTGCCGATCGGACCAGCCGCGGCCACTTCCCTACCCAGAAGGTGATCGGCGTCCCAACGGCGACCTGCACCTTCGCCCCACCGATCAAGTCCCCCTTACTATCACTATTCGTCAGGGGGTAGGGCAATTTGTTGTACTGCGCAATTTCGCCTTGGAAAGCCACTGAGTCGGAAAGATCCCACCGATTCTCCAGCTCCCACAGCACTTTTCCGGAACTCAAGGTCCGGCGGATGTCGTGCACGGTGGGAGCGAATTCCGCGTACAGGTTCTTTGAGGTTTCGTTCTCCTCGGCCAACATTTCCGCGACCATCATGGGTTCACCACTGTGGTCAAACCCGAGCTCGATACGAATTCGGTTTATCCTGGGAAAGTTGAATTCACCTCCGCCAACTATTATGCCTGGCGGGAGCCTGACCCGGTGGCCTTGGACCCCGACACCCCCGCCGAGTGGCACGCCCAATCGCCTACGATCATCAACTGTCGTGCCTACGCTCGTCGTGGCGCGGTAGGACGCGCCGAACAACGGGCGATCGGTTGTCCACGCCCGGCCGGGTGCGACCTGGGCACCCGCCATTCTCTTCAGAACCTTCAACTCGTCGGCAGTGAACTCGCGGCCGATCCGTCGGAAGATGGCGCTGTCGGTGCCGTCGGGCGGGGTGATTTCGACAAAACCGCCACCCCTTATCCCAAAAGTGACATTGACCTCATCACCCCGGACGACAAGCCCAGCGACAAACTCCCGATGCGGTGGCTGGCCGTCCGCCAGCCGGATGCTCAACACTTGCGCTGGAGGGGTGAACTCCGACATCTCCGTGGCCGGCACACGGATGGTGAATGGGTCGTGGAGGTCCGTTGGGCGCTGGTCTACCCAGCCGCCCTGGGTCTTGAGCTTCTTGAAGTATCGGAGGTGTTCGGCGAGTTCCTGAGCCTGCCTGTCGGGGAAGGTGAGGCGTCGACGGATGTCCGCGAGGTTACGCTGGAAGGTGTTCCCCAGGATACGCCAGTAGGTGCTGTCGCGATTCTTCTTCTCCGCGTTGTCGATCGCCTTTTGCAGCAGATCACGTGTCGACTCGAACTCCCCATCCAGTTCCCGCCGCCTGCTGGGAGCTATCTCTGCCTGGGGGAAGCCCGCACCGATCTGGTCGGCGATGCCGGAACCGTCTTCGGCACGAGGCTCGACGAAAGAAAGGTAACCGTTTTCCAAGAACAAGACCTGTTTCGGGGGGACACCGTCACCCAGCGGCGAGATGATGTCGTACGGGGCACCGAACCCATGATGGACCCGCATCGACAGGGGCAACCTCCCGGCCAACACATAGAGAATCACATGCCGGACTTCATGACCCGAATCGACCTTTCCTATCTTGTGGTACCAGACCCGGTGCAGGGCCTCCTGCTCCTGCTCCGACACGCCCTCCGGATACGGAAGAATCTCCCTGAACCTCGACTCGTCACCCCGGGCGAGGTCGTCGGCCAGCTCACGAATCACCCACGCACGCAGTCCATCCAGGCTGCGGACCCCCAACTCCGCCAACTGTTCCCCGTAGGCGTCCCACACCTGCTGAAGGAAGGGCCCGCCCCCCACGCCGAACTCCCGAGAGTCGACGTCGAACACCTTGAGCGCCCACTCCTCGAAGCGGGTCCTGGGCACCACGGCCGACAACGCGGTGATCGCCGCGTCCACCTTCTGGTCCAAGTCCGACGCGACATCGACCTCCGCCGGCGGCACCCCCGAGCCATCCGCCGGCGCCAGCGCTGCCGGCGAGCCCGAGGACCCGACCGGCGCACCGGCCGCCGACGGCAACGCCGAGTCACGCGCCAGTGGCGTCCCTGGCAACCCATCCTCGGCACCCGACTCATCCCCGGCACCCGGACCCTGCCCGGTCGGCTCAGGTGCCCCCTCGGCTTGCGGGGCAAGCCTGGTGACTCCCCGCTGCCGGTCGAGCTTTCCAATGAGCTCACCGAACCCATCGATCTTCTCGCTGGCTATGAAGAGCCGGTAGGCGTGTCGGTCTTTGTCGCCGACCAACGGCGCCCTGACCACGACGAAAACGCCGAGTTCCGATGCGGGCAGCCGCGGCCACTTCCCTACCCAGAAGGTGATCGGCGTCCCAACGGCGACCTGCACCTTCCCCCCACCGATCAAGTCCCCCTTACTATCACTATTCGTCAGGGGGTAGGGCAATTTGTTTTGCGGCGCAATTTCGCCTTGGAAAGCCACTGAGTCGGAAAGATCCCACCGATTCTCCAGCTCCCACAGCACTTTTCCGGACGCGAAGATCCCGCCGATGTCGTTCACGTCGAAAGCGGGGTTGACCACTTTCGCGTACAGGTTCTGTTCGGCTTCGCCGACCGTGGCCGAGATTTCCGCGAACATCATGGGTCGACCAATGGCGTCAAACCCGCTCTCGAGATAAATTTGGTTCGTCGCGGGAAAGCCGAACGAACCTCCGCCGGCCACGATGTCTGGCGGGAGATCGGGCTGGCGGCCTTTGACCCAGGCACCCCCGCCGAGGTGTAGGCCCAATCGCCTACCACCCGCCGATTGCCTACCATAATTGTGCTTTCTTAGGGACGTCGTGGAGCGGTAGGACTCGACGAACAATGGGCGATCGGTTGTCCACGCCCGGCCGGGTGCCATTGTCTTCAGAACTTTCAACTCGTCGGCAGTGAACTCGCGGTCGATCCTTCGGAAGGTGGCGCTTCCGGTGCCGTCGGCCGCGGTGATTTCGACAAAACCGACAACCACCCCTTTCCTAATCTCCCCGACAGTGACATCGACCTCATCACCCGGGCCAACAAGCCCATCGATATCATCGAGACGCACCTCCTGGCCGGCCGGCCCGATGCTCAACCCTGGCACCGGACGAGTGAACCCCGATATCTCCGGGTCATGCCGCACGGGGGTGGCCGGGACACGGATGGTGAATGGGGCGTGGAGGCCCGTTGGGCGCTGGTCTTCCCAGCCGCCCTGGTGCTGGAGATTGCGCAAGTATCGGAGGTGTGCGGCGAGTTCCTGGATCTGACTGTACGGGAAGGAGCCTTGACGGATGACCGCGAGGTCACGCCGGAAGGCATTTCCCAGGATACGCGAGTAGGCGCTGTCGCGATTCTTCTCCGCCTTGGCGATCGCACTTTGCAGCAGACGACGCGTCGACTCGAAGACCCCATCCAGTTCCCGCCGATTGCTGGGATCTATCTTTGCCTGGGGGAAGCCCGCATCGATCCGGCCGGCGATGCCGGAACCGTCTTCGGCACGAGGTTTGACGAGGAAGTAAGCGCCCCTCCACCACAGGACCTGTTTCGGGACGACATCGTCACCCGACCGCGGGCCGATGCCGTACGGGGCACCGAACGGATGATGGACCTGCATCGGCGACAACTTCTCGGCCAGCACATGGAAAGGCACATGCGTGAGTTCGTGAACCCCGCCACCTACGACCTTTTGGAGCCAGATCCGGTGCAGCGCCTCCTGCTCCTGCTCCGACACGCCCTGCGGATACGGAAGAATCTCCCTGAACCTCGACTCGGTACCCCGGGCGAGGTCGTCGGCCAGCTCACGAATCACCCACGCACGCAGTCCATCCAGGCTGCGGACCTTCACCTCCGCCAACTGGTCCCCGTAGGCGTCCAACACCGGCTGAAAGACCCCGGCCACCCCCATGTCAAACCGCCGAGGATCGAAGTCGAACACCTTGAGCGCCCACTCCTCGAAGAGTGTCGCCTGGTCAATGGACACCACGGCCGACAACGTGGTGATCGCCTCAGCCACCTTCTGCTCCGGCTCCGGTTGCAGCCAATCCGGTGAAGCCAATATCGACATATCGGTCAATACCGGCGAGTCATCCCTCGGGGCAGAGCTCTCCGGGCCAACACCAGACCGCCCACCTTCCGTCGAACCGAACGGCTGATTGCCGTGCGGAGCGCCAGGGCCGGCCGGGCGCCGTTCCAACGCCGGCCCACGCCGACGGCGCGGCCTCCGTACCAGCCCATCATCATCGGTGCGCTGACGCTTCGAGGCTTGCCCAGTTTCCGACTCGGCTGGCACGTGCCCACGCAGTCTCCGGAGCGTTCCCATGAGCTCAGCGAACTTATCGATCGTCGTCCTCGCGTTTAAGAGCCGGTAGGCGTGTCGGTTATTGTCGCCGACCAACGGCGCCCTGACCACGACGAAAACGCCGAGTTCCGATGCGGGCAGCCGCGGCCACTTCCCTACCCAGAAGGTGATCTCCGTCCCAACGGCGACCTGCACCTTCCGCCCATCGAACGTCAAGCCCCCCTTACCAACACTAGCCGACAGGGGGTAGGGCAATCTATTCCATGCCCTAATTGTGTCTTTGAAAACTTCTGAGTCGGAAAGATCCCACCGATTCTTCAACTCCCACAGCACTTTTCCGGGGAAACCGCCGATGTCGTACGCGGTGGGAGCGGGCTTGACCACTTCCACGTACAGGTCCTGTTCGGCTCCGCCGACCGTGGCCGAGATGTTCGCGAACATCATGGGTCGACCAATGGCGTCAAACCCACTCTCGAGATAGATTCGGTCCATCGCGGGAAAGTCGAATTCACCGTCGTCAACCATGATGCCTGGCAGGAAACTGGGTTGGCGGCCTTCGACCCCGACACCCCCGCCGAGCAATATGCTCAATCGCCTATTGTTTATGGACGCCATGCTGCGGTAGGACTCGCCGAACAATGGGCGATCGGTTGTCCACGCCCGGCCGGGTGCCATTCTCTTCAGAACCTGCAACTCGTCGGCAGTGAACTCGCGGCCGATCCTTCGGAAGATGGCACTGTCGGTGCCGTCGGGCGGGGTGATTTCGACAAAACCGCCACCCCATGTCCCAAAAGTGACATTGACCTCATCACCCCGGACGACAAGCCCAGCGACAAACTCCCGATGCGGTGGCTGGCCGTCCGCCAGCCGGATGCTCAACACTTGCGCTGGAGGGGTGAACCCCGATATTTCCGTGGCCGGCACACGGATGGTGAATGGGTCGTGGAGGTCCGTTGGGCGCTGGTCTACCCAGCCGCCCTGGGTCTTGAGCTTCTTGAAGTATTGGAGGTGTTCGGCGAGTTCCTGAACCTGCCTGTGGGGGAAGGTGAGGCGTCGACGGATGTCCGCGAGGTTACGCTGGAAGGTGTTCCCCAGGATACGCCAGTAGGTGCTGTCGCCATTCTTCTCCTCCGCGTTGTCGATCGCCTTTTGCAGCAGATCACGTGTCTTCTCGAACTCCCCATCCAGTTCCCGCCGCTTGCTGGGGGCTATCTCTGCCTGGGGGAAGCCCGCACCGATCTGGTCGGCGATGCCGGAACCGTCTTCGGCACGAGGTTCGACGAAAGAAAGGTAACCGTTTTCCAAGAACAAGACCTGTTTCGGGGGGACACCGTCACCCAGCGGCGATCTGATGTCGTACGGGGCACCGAACCGATGATGGACCCGCATCGACAGGGGCAACCTCCCGGCCAACACATAGAGAATCACATGCCGGACTTCATGACCCGAATCGACCTTTCCTATCTTGTGGTACCAGACCCGGTGCAGGGCCTCCTGCTCCTGCTCCGACACGCCCTCCGGATACGGAAGAATCTCCCTGAACCTCGACTCGTCACCCCGGGCGAGGTCGTCGGCCAGCTCACGAATCACCCACGCACGCAGTCCATCCAGGCTGCGGACCCCCAACTCCGCCAACTGTTCCCCGTAGGCGTCCCACACCTGCTGAAGGAAGGGCCCGCCCCCCACGCCGAACTCCCGAGAGTCGACGTCGAACACCTTGAGCGCCCACTCCTCGAAGCGGGTCCTGGGCACCACGGCCGACAACGCGGTGATCGCCGCGTCCACCTTCTGGTCCAAGTCCGACGCGACATCGACCTCCGCCGGCGGCACCGCCGAGCCATCCGCCGGCGCCAGCGCTGCCGGCGAGCCCGAGGACCCGACCGCATCGTCCGGCGCGCGGTTCTCCGACGGCAACCCCATGATGAATGCCGCCGGATCCATCCCTGACGACATCCAGTCCCCGAACCCGGCCGACGACGCATCGTCCTCTGGCGGCGGCGACTCCGAGCCAGGCGCCAGTGGCGCCCCTGGCTCCTCCGTCGAAAATTCAGGCACCGGTGCCAGCGCTGCCGGCGAGCCCTGGGACTCACCCGCTCCGCCGGTCTCCGTCCCCGGCCGATCCAGGAGATCCCATGCTCCCGACATATCGAACAATGGCGGGTCACGGTCGTCAAAAACCAGGTCATGATCAGGCTGCTCTGCCGGCCCACCATCGATACGCCGACGCTTACGTCTCGGCTCCGACCGCGGCGACTCCGACCGCGGCGACTCCGAGCCAGGCGCCGGTGGCCCCTCCGTCGAAAATTCAGGCGCCTGTGTCGGCGCTGCCGGCGAGCCCGGGAACCCGCCCGCTCCGCCGGTCTCCGTCCGCAGGAAATCCGGGAAAGCCAATTCCGCCCGCATATCGGGCAGTTCCGGGTCACCGGCGTAACGCGCAAGGCCACCATCAGGCGGCCCTGCCGGCGGGCCCGGGAACCCGCCCGCTCCGTCGGTCTCCGTCCGCAGGAAATCCGGGAGATCCCATTCCGTTGGTGTCGCGATATCGCCCTCTGCCAGCTGGTATGCGGGGGACGGGGCAGAAAGCGTCGGGCCGCCACCAGACGGGTCAGCTTCCGCACCGGGCGGCCGATCGCCGGGCGGAGCGTCAGAGGGGGAGGTGGTCTCCGCCTGCATGGCGTGGGACGGGCCGCGGGGTGGGGTGGTGGAGGCGAGCAGGATGGCGCTGGGGTCGGTGCC
>NZ_JBDPMC010000115.1:0-16091 GCF_039871625.1 Micromonospora sp. B11E3
CGGGGGCGAACCGGTAGCGCTCGTGACGCATCGCCGCGATGATGCGACCGATCTTCGCCTGGGACATGCCGTCCACGGTCTCCTGCGTGACCCCGGGCGTCATCGCGCCGTGGTTGGCGTAGATACGGTTTCAGCGGTCGTCGCGGCATGGGCACTGGCGGTGGCGCGCACCGGCGCGGCCACGCGTCGTGGGCGCGGTCGCGGCCCGGTGGCACCCCCGCCCAGCTGGTGGCCGCCACCCGAGGAGCATGGCGCGATGCCCGGCGCAACGGCGTCCTGTGGGCCTTGTTCGTCGCTGTACCGGTGATATTCATCCTGTCGGCCGACGCCGTCACCCCGGCCAGGCCCTTCACCCTCACCGTCCGCGAGCACGGACGCAGCCTTGCCCGGACCTTTCCATGCCCGACGTGCACGCGGCGACGATGGCACCCATCGCCATCGCCTCACTGGCCGCGCTGGTCGGCCTGTTCGCCGTTCTCGACGCCCGCGACGGCGACCGCCGTGCCGCGCTCGCCGGCCTGCGCCCCGGTGCGCTGCTGGCCGCTCGGCTCGGCGTACTCGCCCTGGCGGCGCTGCTCGCCACGGCCGTGTCGCTGGCCACCACCGCGTCATTCTTCAACGCCACCCGCTGGCCGACGTACGCCGCCGCCAACGCGCTCATCGCCCTCACCTACGGCCTGATCGGCGCCCTGCTGGCGCCTATCTTCGACCACGTCGGCGGGGTGTTCATGGCGTTCCTGTTGCCGTTCCTCGACATCGGCATCGTCCAGAGCCCGATGCTGCACCCCGAACCGGCAACCTTGGCGAACCTGCTCCCCGGATACGGCAGCTCCCGCGTCCTGCTCGACGCCGCGCTCACCCGCGGCTTCGACGAACTCACGCCACTGCTCATCGCCATCGGCTGGCTCGTAGCGCTCCTGATCATTGTCGCAGTCGCCTACCGGCGGACAACCGTACCGGCCGCCACAGGCGCGATAGACGTGGTCACCGCTCCTCAGGGGTGAGCTGCACACGACGCAGGGTCTGGGCGTTGAGGGCGACGATGATGGTGGAGGCGGACATGAGCACGGCGGCGGCTGCCGGGCTGAGCGCGAAACCGGCCCAGGCGAAGGCGCCCGCGGCCACGGGGATGGCGATGACGTTGTAGCCGGCGGCCCAGACCAGGTTCTGGATCATCTTCTGGTACGACGCTTTGGACAGGCGCATGCTGCTGGCGACGCCGCGTGGGTCGGAGGAGGCGAGGATCACGCCGGCGGACTCGATCGCCACGTCGGTGCCGGCGCCGATGGCGATACCAACGTCGGCGCGGGCCAGGGCGGGGGCGTCGTTGACCCCGTCACCGACCATCGCCACGGTCAGGCCACGGGACTGCAGTTCGCTGACCTTGTCATCCTTGTCGGCGGGCAGCACCTCGGCGAAGACCTCGTCGACGCCGGGGCGGAACCCCAGGTCGGCGGCAATGGCCGCCGCGACCGGCCGCGCGTCTCCAGTGATCATGGCGATCTTCTCCACGCCCAGTTCGCGTAGCTGCTCAATGGCCTCCCGCGCCTCGGGGCGCGCCTCGTCCTCAAGTGCGATCGCGCCGAGCACCTGCGGCACCCCGTCCAGCTTGACCAGATGCAGCACCGAGGCACCTCGCCCAGACCAGTTCTCGGCCGCCGCGGCGAGATGGTCGGGCACCTGGATCTGCTGTTCGCGTAGCAGGGCGGGACCACCGACCCCGTACCGGATGCCGTCGATGTTGGCCTGCACCCCCCGGCCGGGCAGCGACTGGAACTGCGTAGCGGCCGCCGGCTGTCCGCGCCCCTTCACCGCTTTGACGATGGCGCGGGCGAGGGGATGCTCGCTCTCGGCCTCGACACCGGCGGCCAGCCGCAACACGTCGTCCTCGTTGGTCCCGCCGGTGCCGGAGACCGCGGTGACGGTGTGTTCGCCCTTGGTCAGAGTGCCGGTCTTATCGAACAGGACGACATCGATGTCGCGCATCCGCTCCAGCGCGAGCCGGTTCTTGACCAGGATGCCGTTGTTGGCGGCCAGCCCGGTGGACAGCGCGATGACCAGCGGGATCGCCAGGCCGAGCGCGTGCGGGCAGGAGATCACCAGCACGGTGATGGTACGGATCACTCCCTCGCCGACGTTACCGATAGCCACCCAGACGGCGAGGCTGAGCACGGCGACGGCGGTGGCGACGTAGAACAGCAGTGCGGCGAACCGGTCGGCCAGGTCCTGGGCACGCCCGCCGGCCGCCTGCGCCTCCGCGACCAGACGTTGGATGCCGGCCAGGGCCGTGTCATCCCCGACCGCGTCAATCTGGACCCGGATCGCGGAGTCGGTGGCCACCGAACCTGCGACAACCCGGGCCCCGACCCCGCGCGGCACCGGGCGGGACTCCCCGGTGATCATCGACTCGTCGACGTCGGCGCTGCCGTCGACGACGTGCCCGTCGGAGGGCACCCGCGCGCCGGGGCGGACCAGCACCACATCACTGACCTGCAGGTCGGACACCTTCACCCGCTGCACCCCGCCGTCGGCGCTGACGCGTTCGGCCTCGTCGGGCAGCAGTTCGGCCAGTGCGGCGAGCGCGCCGCGGGCCTGGCCGATGGCTTTCATCTCCTGCCAGTGGCCGAGCAGCATGATGGTGACCAGCGCGGACATCTCCCACCAGAAGTCCACGTCGAACACGCCCAGGCTGGTGGCGGCCGAGGCGAGGTAGGCCACGGTGATCGCCAGGCCGATCAGGAGCATCATTCCCGGCGCCCGGTCGCGGGCCTCCCGTACCGCACCAACCAGGAACGGCCAGCCACCGTAGAAGAACACGACCGAGCCCAGCATCGGCCCGACCCACGAGACACCGGGAACGTCCAGCGAGTAGCCGAGCGCGTTCATCACCAGCCGGCTGGTGAGCACGATCGGGATCGTCAGGACCAGGCAGATCCAGAACTTTCGGCGGAACGCCTCCGGGTCGTGACCGGCGTGCTTTTCGTGCCGAGGCCGTGGACCAGCATGATCGCCATGGCCGGCGTGTCCAGCACCGTGCGCCCGGCGGGGACCGCCAGCGTGAACGCCGCCGCCATGTCCACCCGCTGCTGCGCGACGGGTGTCACCAGCCGGCGTCTGGGGGCCGTGACCAGCCCTCTCCGGGGACGGCTTGCACTCGTCGCCATGACCCATAAGTCATCGCCTCCCGGACACAGTGTCACCGAACGGGAGGCAATGTGACGGTGGTTGGCGGCAGTTGGCGACGATTCCGGGTATGCGGGTCGAATGGTTTGGTTAATCCGTGCGCGGTCGACGTGATGAGCGACAGCGATACCAGCAAACGCCGGCAGGCGAAGGTGTCGGCGGGGCCGGGCCGGTGCGGCGTCACGGCACCGACAGCACGGCGACGGGCTGCGAGGACCACTCGGCCGGGCTCCGCCAGCCTCCTCAAGCCGCTGCTGAGCGTCCTGGCGGTCGGCTTCGTGGCATCGATCGCGGTGAACGCGCTCCGGACCGGCCCAGGCGTATGCTTATGGTAGCGGGCTCTTCACAGGCCACTTTTAGGCAGATCGAACTTCGCCGAGGATCGCTTGGGACGCTGGCGGCCTTGCGGTACGGAACGTCGGGATACCTGACTGCGAGGCGCCGACGTCCGGCGTTATTCGTTGGTGGTCACCAACCGCACCCGATCGGGCCGTGGGTGCGTAGCCGGTCGATCAGCGTCCTCTTCCCGTACAGCAGCCGTCGTTGGCGAGAGCCTCGGCCAGTCGTCGCACGACCGCATGAATAGGTTTCAGATCCGCCGAACAGGGGCATGCCACGGCATGCGGGGGAACCGGGCCATCTATGCACTCCTGGCAGTAGGCGCCATCGGCATGTTCCTCGGACACGGTATGTGGGCCATCTTGGGCCAGGACACGTTCATCGAGCTGATCACCGGCTCGTTCGACCACGTGTTCGGTGTAACCGTACCCACCGGCACCGCCACCGCCTGGCTGACGGGCATCGGCTGGCTCGACATCACGATCAGCATCTTCATCCTCCTCTTGCTGATCGGCGACATCCAGGGCAAGGGCCGTCTCTATGGGTTGGCGTACAGCCGGTTGGCGCTCGTCGTCTACGCATGGGCGGCGCTGTGGGGCTTCGTGACTGCGGCGGCCAGGGTTACCGCGGAGGGCGAGCTCATGCCAGAGCTGTGGGACGTTGTCGAACGAGCACCCAATTTCATGCTCCCAGCGGCGCTCACCTACCTCGTCTACCAGCATCGCTCCGAGCGCACGCGGTCCGGCGTGACCTCGGGAAGGGTCGGATAGCCGGGACTGTTCAGCGTGTCGGTGCCTGGTAGAGCGCTGGCATCGGATCGACTGCGCCCGTCCGGCAACGCTGTCGAGTTCGGGGTTGAGCGAGCGCGAGGAATCGCCGGCGGTGACGCCGTCGGTGGTTGCTGAAGGGGTGGAGTGGGCAAGAGGCGCCCGGATCCCCGTGGGGGTCCGGCACGATGGGGGACGACGGGAGGGGCACGTCGTGGCGGAGGGGATGTCGGCAGAAGGCCGGTCATTGACGAATGCGCTCATGCGAGCTGGCGAGACCGCGCGGCGTGCGCCGTCGGTGCACAACACGCAACCATGGCGCTGGCGGGTCAGGCCTGATCGGCTCGAGCTTTTCGCTGTCAGGGAGCGGCAGCTCAGCGGCGCCGACCCTGATCGGCGGCTGCTGGCCGTGAGCTGCGGCGCGGCCCTGCACCATGCGCGCGTGGCGCTTGCCGCCGAGGGCTGGTCGGTGCGGGTCGAACGCCTGCCTGATTCTGCTCGCCCTGACCTGCTCGCCAACCTGATCGTGACCGATCAGGGTCCGGCATCCGCTGACGCTGTACGGCTGGTTCGGTGTGTCCCGCAACGGCGTACGGACCGTCGTCCGGTCAGGGACGAGGAGGCGCCGGCCGGGGCGGTGGACGCGATCGTGGCGGCCGCCACGGCGGAGCGTGCACGGTTGCAGGTACTCACGGACGACCAGGTGCTGGAGCTCGCCGCTGCGGCAGTGACGGCGGCCGCGGTGGAGGCGGAAGATCCGCAGTTGCGCGATGAGCTCCAGTATTGGACCAGCCGGGCGGCGGTAAGGGGCGCGGGGTTGCCAGCCGAGGTCCTGCCGGAGCGCGCTGCGCAGACCACGGTGCCCGCCCGGGACTTCGGTCGTGCGGGCACACTGCCGATCGGTCCTGGGCACGATCGAGGCGCGGTCTACGCGCTGCTGTTCGGTGACGATGACGAACCCGAAAGCCGGCTGCGCGCGGGCGAGGCGCTGTCTGCCGCGTGGCTGACCGCCACCGATCTTGGCGTGTCGATGGTGCCGCTCAGCGGGGTGGTCGAGGTGCTCGCCACCCGGCAAACCCTGCGGCGGGTCCTCGCCGGGCTCGGCTATCCCTACCTGGTGCTTCGCTTAGGGATAGCCGACCCCGCGCATCCGGAGCCCTCCGGGCGTACCCCGCGGCTGCCGGCCGAACAGGTCCTAGACACAAGCCCGGTGAGCGGCGGCAAGATGCGGTGATGACGGGCTTGATGACGTTCCAGCCGTACGTCACCGGCTGACGCTGGCGTGTCAACGCCGACCGGCCTCGTGATCAACAAACGGTTCACGGTTGGGTGACGTTCGACATCGACGGCTGCGGGAATACGTCGTGCACGGGGATTCACGGGTCCGGGGCCAGGTCGGTTCGTGACGGTTACCGGCGTCGCGCCGCGCTCTGGGCGACCGGAGGGGAACGACATCTGATGCATGGTTACGACGGATGGATGTGGCCGATGTGGGCCGCGATGATGCTGTTTTGGCTGGGCATTGTCGTGCTGGTGGTGTGGCTGGTGGTCCGCTTCGCCAGGCCCCATTCGGCGCGTGAGGACGGCAACAGCACCGCGCGGCGGATCCTGGCCGACCGGTACGCCCGTGGCGAACTGGACACCGAGGAGTACACGCACCGGCTGGAGAACCTCCGGTGACGCCACCGGCCACCGCCCCTCACCCCGATGCCCTCTCGATCTCGGGTGCGGGTTTCAGGGGGACGGTCACGGTCTGACCGCTGCGGATCGTCGTCGGGGGTTGACCGGCGACGTGCACGGTGACCGGCGCGACGTTGCATGGTGAGGCGATGAGGGCGACGTCGTGCTGGGTGGCGGTGACATGTAGTTGGTGGCCGCGGTAGGTGAGCAGGGTGTGCAGTTTGGTGATCTGCTGCGGTAGCCGCGGGTTGACCCATAGCGCGTCTTCGCGGGATTCCAGCCCGAGGTAGCAACGTTCGATCAGGTCGAGGGTGCCGGCCATGGCGCCGAGATGAATCCCTTCCCGGGTGGTGCCGCCCTGGGTGTCGCAGATGTCGGCGGACAACGCCTCGGTGAGGAAGTTCCAGGAGGCGAGCCGGTCGGTGCGGGCCTGCACCCAGGCGTGGACCACCCGACTGAGGGTCGACCCGTGACTGACCCGGTTGACGTAGTAGTCGACGGTGCGGGGCAATGCCTGCGGCGGCCACGGGTAGCCGAGTCCGGCGAGGAGGTCGCGTAACTCTTCGGCGGACAGCAGGTAGAGCAGCATGAGCACGTCAGCCTGCTTGCCGAGTTGGTATCGGTTGGGTGAGTCGCCCTCGTCGGCGAGGATTCGGTCGAGGCGGCTGATGTTGCCGTACCGCGCGGCGTAGCCGGGCAGGTCGAACTCGTCCAGGTCGGCGTATCCGTCGAACTGGCTGATGATCTGCTGGCCGTGCCACGGCACGTACATGCGGGTGGTGATGTCCCGCCAGCGGGCCAGTTCGTCCTCGCCTATGCCCAGCGCGTCGGCCAGGTCCGAACGGTGGTGGCAGGCGAGCAGATCGACGGCTTCGAGAGCGCGGCGCAGCAGCCACACCGTCATCACGTTGGTGTAGGCGTTGTTGGCCAGGCCGGGCACGTTGCGGTCGGGGTAGCCGTCGTGGAACTCGTCCGGGCCCATCACCCCTGTGATCTCGTACCGGCCGGTCGTCCGGTTCTCCTGAGCGAGGTCGGCGAAGAAGCGGGCGACCTCCAGCATCATCTCCGCGCCGTAGGTGCGCAGGAAGCCCAGGTCCCCGGTGGCCTGGTAGTACTGCCACACGGAATAGCCGATCGCGAGCCCGACGTGCCTCTGGAGGGCGGTGTGGTCCGGCATCCACCGACCGGAACGCGGGTCGAACACCTCGCTCGGCGTCTCCTCCCGGCCGTCGCTGCCGGACTCCCACGGGAACATCACCCCGCGGCATCCGACGGCCGCCGCGGCGCGCCGCGCGGCGTCGAGCCGCCGCCACCGGTAGAGCAGCAGCGCGCGGCTGGCCTCGGGCAGGTGCAGCACGAGGACGCGGTGCGCGAATACCTCGTCCCAGAAGACGTGCCCCCGGTAGCCCTCTCCGTGCAGGCCACGCGCCCCGACTCCCACGTCGAGATCGACCACGTTCGGCGAGGTCGTGGCGAGCAGGTGGAAGGTGTGCACGTTCAGCTCCAGCACCGGCGCTGGGCCGTCGGTCTGCATCTCGATGTGACTGCGTTCCCACAGCCGCCGCCACGCGGTCACCTGGTCGGTGAGCAGGTCGGCGAACCCGCCGGCCTGCGCCACCGCCTGTCGGGCCGCCGCTACCGGTTCGGCGACAGCACGGTCGCGGGAGGTGTAGTAGGCGGCGACCTTCTGCACCCGCACCGGTTGGCCCTCGTGGATGGGGATGTCGTACGTCTCCTCCGGCCGGGAGACGGCCATCGTGACACGGCGTCGGGCGGCGGCCAGCACGCCGGCCACGAACACCTGCGTCCGGGTCGCCACGCCGACCTCTACCCGCGACTGGCTGGTCCGGGTGCGCAGCCACAGCCCGGCCTGGCTGTCGCGGCCCTGCCCGTCGGCGTGCAGATGCGCCCGGGCGAGGGGCGCGTACTGGGCGACCTGCGTGTTGGCGACCCGCCCATCGATCGCCGAGCGAACGCGCAGGGTCCCCGACCAGTTCTCGGCCACGAAGGTCGTCTCCAGCGCGGCCAGGTGCGGTGCGGCCATCGACACCAACATCCTCGACACGACGGTCGTCGCCCGGCCCCGGCCATCGACGTGGCGGTAGCGGCGGTGCAACACGCCGGCGCGCAGGTCCAGACTCTGCCGGTAGTCGGTGATCCCCGGCCCCTCGGGCACCACCCACCGGTCCCCCTCGCCGCGCCACCGCAGCACCAGCCAGTTCGGCAGGTTGACCAGGCTCTCGTCCTCATGCGTGTGGCCGTGGATCCGGCTGACAAGCCGGTTGAACAGCCCGGCGACGTAGGTGCCGGGATAGCGCGCCGGGCCAGCGCTGGTCTCCGGCGCGGCACCCCGGCTGGCCAGGTAGCCGTTGCCGACGGTGCAGAGGGTTTCCCGAACCCCTTCAGCGTCCGGATCGACGCCGATGTAGTCCAGCAGCCAACCCGCATGCTCGGCACCCGACACGGTCTGCGGGGACTGCCACCACCGACAGCCCATGGCGTCCCGATCGACGGTGATACGGTCCAACCCGGCGACTACCACGTCGGCGCCAGACGCACGTAAGTCGGCCTCACGTCCGCCGCGCCGGTCCACGCCGACGACCAGCCCGAACCCACCCCGGCAGCCCGCCTGCACGCCGGCCACGGAGCAGTGCACCACCGCAGCCCGCCCGGGATGCACACCCAGCAGGCCCGCCGCGCGCAGCAGCACCGCCGGATCCGACCGGACCGGCCCTTCCGCCTCTGCGCCGTCCTCATCGACGACCACGCTGAACAGCGTGTCCAGCCCGACCTTCGCCAACCGCTCACGGCCGCACCGGCTGGAGGTCACCGCCGTGGACAGGCCCAACTCCCGAAGCCGTTCGATCAAGCCCGCCGCGTCGGAGAACGCGGTTACGGCGTCAACGCGGTCGCGACCCGCCCGGGACGGGGGGCCGTCTCGCAGCACGACGCCGAACTCGAACACGACCGCGTCGAGCCGTTCGACGGGCAGGCGGACCTCCGCCGGTCGGGCTTGACCGGTGTTGCGGCCGGCCATCAGGTGGCCGTCGCCGGTAGAGCAGGCAGCAGAGTCATGACCTCAAAGTCCCATGAAACGAGTCATACCGAACATGGTGCAGCCTTCGGGCGGGATGCTCCGCCCGCAGAGCGCCTACCTAAGTTGATCCCGTAGGTCATTCATGTCAGAGACATCCTGCAGCTGTTCGTCATGGATCTTCTGAGCCAGCTGCGCCGCCGCGCCTCCGTTTGAGGCCAGCTCCATCCATGTCGGCCATCATGATGGCGGACATGTGATGACCGCTGAAGATGTCCAACCACTTCAGGTCGAATTCTCGACCTGACAACTGCTTCAATTCGGTCATCTCCTGCTCGTTGAACCTGCTGAGGGGTTCCTCGGGCAGCTGCTGGCTCATGTTGCCGCTCTGCGCGATGGACTGCAGCTCCGGCAGTTCGGTCTATTGACTTTGCAGTGAGCGCTGTGCCAGTTCCTTCACTCCGGGTGTTGTTGACTTGTTAAGAGCCATCTGTGCCAATTCGATTCCCTCCTGGCGGTGGGGCACCATCATGGCGGCGAACATGGCAGAAATGTGGGAAGTCGTCCCTGAAGGCGCCGGTGTTCCAGGGCTGCTCGTCAGGGCGGCCACAGCTCTTCCTATCCGTATAGGTTCCCCCGACGAAGACGGCGAGTGCAAGCAGGACTATTCCTGCCGACACCGCAACCACGACCGTAGTCCGCCTTTGTGTCACTTCTTACCCCCGTCTTACCCCGACGGTTCGCACTCCGGCGGGCGTCTTGCGGTGGATGAACGCGCTAAAGACATTCCGTTCAGAAACGGACCCGCCCCGTTCTACCCCCGCGCGACTCGTCCTAACGCTCCTCCAGAGCGCTGGCCCCTCGTCGGACGGGGTCCCTGGCAGCGCTCAGCATGGAGAGCCGGTGGTGAGCTGCGCCCATCCGCGGGGCTTCCGCTCCCCGCACCCTGCGGGGGAGGTGCCGGGGTCCGGCGGAGTGGACGCACAGCTAGCTCCCGGCAGTCGCCCGCCCCTCCGGCCCTGGGCACGCCCGGGCCGACCATCCCGGCAGCATCGGTCTTGGCGATGCATCGCGAGTTTCACTCATAGTAAGCATGCTGCTACCTAACGTCTTGTTCTGCATCGGTAGGTCCACTATCCTGCGACAGGTGCTAAACGGACGGTTAAGTAGGCTTACGCGTCACTCATCCACATTCGCCCTCCTCTTTACCATAATGTGCATATTGCTCTGCATCGATCACAGTCATACTGGGCACCATCGAAGCAGTGTGAGTCGAGCGCATCTTGCGGCCCAGTTCGCCGGGTACCAGCATTCGGAGCAGCACCATCATCTCTCGATCCAATGCGGCCGGGCCGCGCCCACGCAGCGCCGGAATGCACCGGGTTCGCACGTCAAACTCGCGGACGCACACGCCCTCCCACTGTCAAACAACCAGGCAATGCTCACTCGCGTCCCGGAATGCCGCACACCTCAGATAGCTGAAGCTGGCCGGCAGCGTCTCTTGATGAAATGCGTGGCGCGGAACTGACGATCAAGGCATCTTCATGTCATTGATCAGTCATTCACGCGAAAGGTCACACACCATGCAAGCCGTTATCGCCGCACGTCCACTTCCCGGTCCGGCGCAACTCCTCGGGCACCCGACCGGCGCCCATCACACACCTGCGGGTTTGATAGGAAACACGCCGATCTTGTGGATCGGCCAACCGTTCACCTCTGCCGCCCGCGGCTTCTGGGCAAAACTGGAGGCGTTCAATCCCGGAGGCATCAAGGACCGCAGCGCACTGCACCTTGTGGGGCAGGCGCGCAATCGAGGTGATCTTAGCCCCGGAGCCATGATTGTCGAATCGACCAGTGGAACCTTCGGCTTGGGACTCGCGCTGGCAGCCAGCGCGTACAAGCATCCGCTCACGCTGGTGACCGATCCCGGCCTTGAACCGATCATGCAACGGTTGCTGACCGCCTCGGGGGCCACGATAAGCGTCGTCGACCGCCCACACCTACAGGGCGGGTGGCAGCAGGCCAGACGGGAGCGCGTAGGCGAGATCCTGGCCGCAACCCCCGGTTCATGGTGCCCGGACCAGTACAACAACCCGGACACCTTGCCCGCTTACGAGGGGCTCGGCCTGGAGCTCATCGCACAGCTGGGGCGCATCGACGTCCTGGTGTGCAGCGTCGGTACGGGTGGTCACTCCGCCGGTACGTTCGCGCCCATACGCCGGTACTTTCCACACGCCCGGCTTGTCGGGGTCGACACCATCGGCTCAACGATCTTCGGCCAGCCAGCGCGTCACCGGCTGATGAGAGGACTGGGCAGCAGCATCTATCCCCGCAACGTCCAATACGGCTGGTTCAGCGAGGTCCACTGGGTAGCACCTGCCGAGGCCGTGTGGGCATCCAGGAAGCTCGCCGCGCACGGCTACGTCAGCGGCGGTTGGAGCGTTGGCGCCGTCACCCTCGTCGCCGCCTGGCTGGCGCGTACGTTGCCTTCTGACACCCGTATCGTGGCCGTCTTCCCAGACGGACCGCAACGTTACTGGGACACCGTTTTCAATGACGACTACTGCCGACAGCACGACCTGCTTGGCACCGTACCGGCCGCTGAACCGAACAGCATCTGCGCACCGACCAGCCACGAGGTCCACCGGTGGACGCGCTGCACCCACATCGTCGACCCCGGGCAGGGAGATCGGCAATGAGGGGCATTCTCGGGCAATTCGGCTCCTTCGACCGGCCGGTACGCCTGCTCGTGATCAACCAGTTCGGCATCAACCTCGGCTTCTACATGCTGATGCCGTACCTCGCGAACTACCTGTCGGCACAGCTGCTGCTCGCCGGTTGGATCGTGGGTCTCGTCCTTGGCGTACGCAATTTCAGCCAGCAGGGCATGTTCGCCGTCGGCGGGAGCCTCGCCGATCGGTTCGGGTACAAGCCGTTGATCATTGCTGGCTGCGCCTTGCGTACTGTCGGCTTTGCCCTTCTCGGGCTGGTCGATTCCGTGGCCGTCCTCGTCGTCGCGGCGGCAGCCACTGGGCTGGCCGGGGCGCTGTTCAACCCGGCCGTGCGCGCCTACCTGGCTGAGGACGCCGGCGAGCGGCGGGTGGAAGCGTTCGCCATGTTCAACGTCTTCTACCAGGCCGGCATCCTGGTCGGGCCGTTGGTCGGGCTCGCGCTGACAGCGGCTGATTTTCGCCTGACATGCCTCGTTGCCGCCACCGTGTTCGCGGTCCTGACCGTCGCACAGGCTCGCGCCCTACCTGCCCGCGGTGGGCAAAGGGGCGAGCCAGACGGCGCTGGGTTGCTCACCGGGATGCTGTCTTCCTGGTGGCAGGTGCTGCACAACCGGCCGTTCCTGCTGTTCACCGCAGCGATGGCCGGCTCCTACGTACTGTCGTTTCAGGTCTATCTCACGCTGCCCCTAGCCATCGAAGCGAACGCTCCCAGCCCGGCAGTGGAGAAGCTCGCCGTCGCGGCCATGTTCGCGGCCTCGGGTCTGCTCTCCGTCCTCGCGCAGATCCGGGTCACCGCCTGGTGCAGGCGACGCTGGTCACCACAAAGCTCACTCACCTGGGGAGTCGCGCTGCTGGGCGCGGCGTTCCTGCCCGTAGCTGCGGCGAGTACCGGGCCGCCCACGCTCGTCGTCGCGTCGGCCGTTCTGGCCGGGGCGATCATCGCCGTTGCGACGATGGTGGCGTACCCGTTCGAGATGGACATGGTGGTCACATTGGCCGGCGAGGGCAGGATCGCCACGCACTACGGGGTCTACAGCACCGTCTCCGGTGTCGCTGTCGCCATCGGTAACCTGCTCGCTGGCGGCGCAGTCGACTGGGCGCAATCCGCCCAGATGCCCATTGTGCTTTGGCTAGCGCTCGCGGCATTTGGCGCTGCCTGCGGCACGGCAATTCTATGGTTGGGCAGGCGCGGCTTGTTCGGGCCTGCGGTCCCTGCGGAACGAGCGGCGGCTGTCGCCGCCTGACTTCGGGGTACCGGTTCGCGGCAGGCCACTGGCGCGAACCGGTACTGGGCTGTCAGGGCGTCGCCCGCAAGATGGTTCGGATCGTGGCCTGGGCTACTGGCTGCAACGTCCTGGCCGCCCCGCTCGCCGCCAGGCTCCTCTCGTGGTCCGGGGTAACGCCCCGTCCGGCGGTGAGTGCCGTGCTGATGTCGACGCCCACCATCGTGGTCGTGCTCAACGCGCAGCTGCCGCGCCGGGTCCGGCTCACCTCGCAGACGGCAAGCTGGCAGCCGGGCGGTCCTGGTTCGGTCCGGTTGCAAGGTCGGGCCGGACGGGGTGTCACGCCGGTGGTCAGGTTTGCATCGGCTGCCACGACAGGCCTACGTCACCGCTGCGCAGCAGCCGCCCGTCCTCGGTGGCGAGGTAGACCACGTCGTCATGCACCGCGAGCGCGGCCGGGGCAGCGGGAGCACGGCCGCCGGTGGGCGTCCAACTGGCGCCCGAGTCGGTGGATCGGAGCAGCGTGCCGTCAGCGACCACCGCGAGCAACCCGCGCGGCGACCAGTACAGCTGGAGCAGGCGCGGTCCGCCGTTGAGACTCCAGGTGCGGCCACCGTTGTCGGACCGGCTGATGCCCTGCTCGGTTGCGGCCAGAAGGATGTCTGGCTGGTTGGGATCGACCACGAGATCGTAGGCCGCAATGCGAGAGCGGGTCTGCCAGCTGGTCCGATCCACGGTCGCCATAAGCGCGCTGCTGGTGGAGTCGAGGCCGTACACCACGCCACCGGAGACACGCAGGAGATGGAAGTCGGCCTTCCCACCTAGGGACAGCACCTGCCACGAGCGGCCCGCGTCACCGCTGTGCATCAGCCCCAGATGTGCTGGGCCGTCTTCCCCCGGGGCGGGGTGGCCGGAGGCGAGGAATTCGTTGGGGCCGATGACGATGAAACCCATGGTGTCCTGGCGCCGGTCGCCGACCCTGGCCGCGCCGGAATCGGTGACCCGGAACACCCCGTGGTGGGTCGCTACGTACAGCACCCCGTCGGCGGGATCAACTCCGAGCCCGTGCACATGGCGGAACGCCTCACTGCCCTCCATGGGGGAGGAAGCCGGCGTGCTGGCGCCCTTCTCGCGCCAGTTGGCGGCGAGCGCTGCGGCCGCGCCGAGCAGCGCGACAGCCACCACCGCAGCGACCCAGGTCATACGGTTGCGCCTTGCGCCGACCACACCAACCCCCTCATACGCGTGGGTCGTGTCGTCGACCCAGTACGGCTGCTTGCCGCGCCCCGATGGTAGAGCATCTACTATTACGCCTTAGTAGTAGCGTCTACGGGGCGGCTATACGCCCGGAGCGGTAGGGCAGACGGCGAGGAGGAGCGGTGCGGCAGGTGGTGGCGGCACCCGGTAGGGCGGTGCGGCGAGTGTCATCGATCGCCGGGGCGGCTGCGTTGGCCGCTGCGGTTGCCTTTGTGCTGCGGTTCGATCCCACCGACCGGGTTGCCGACCCGACCGGCCCCTGCCTGTGGCACATGCTGACAGGAATCAACGGTCCCACTTGCGGTGGCACCCGGATGTTCTTCTACCTATTGCACGGCGACCTCGTCCAGGCCGCACGCCATCACTTGGCCGCGCTGGTGGCCGTGCCGTTCCTGGCATACCTCGGTATGCGGTTCGTCGTCTCGGCCTGGCTGGGACGCGAACTGCCCGCGCTGCGGCTACCTCTGTGGGCGTACGGGGTGTACGTGGCAGTTCCCCTGCTCTACAGCACCGTGTTGCGCAACCTGCCGTGGGCGCCGTTTGCCTGGTTCGACATCCCCAACCTCACCCCGTGATCCCCGCCCGACATCCCCCCGCTCGGCTACCTCGTATCGCTGGTCGCCGCGTATGCCGCCTATTAGCCTGGACCGGCATGAACAGGACACATGTACGTCGACGTCGGGGGAGGCGGATCAGCCTGCCGCGGTTGGCGCTGCTCGTCCTGCTCGCGTTCGGCGTGGCCGGGATGCACACCCTCGGCCATGACGCCGGCAACCACGCGGCTGCGGCGCACCCGTCCGTTGCCAGCGGTGCGGCGTCGACCACGCTGGCGTTCACCATGGCGGGGCCGGACAACACACACGACCACATGTCCCCGGCCGGTGCCCCCTCCTCAGGTGGCGGCCTGGACCTGAACCTGTTCTCGGTCTGCCTGGCGGTCCTCGGCGGGTTCGTCCTGGTTCTCGGGCTGGCCCTGCGCGGAACCGGCAGCCTCTGGCAGGCGCCCGGCGCCAGCGCGCTCTTCCCGGGCGGACGGGGTGGGCGTGGGCCGCCTGCGCCGTCAGCGGGCCTTCGTCTCCGCCGGGTCGCGGTGCTGCGGATATAGGAAGCCCCGGCCGTTACAGCCCCAAGCCTCCTTACTCCCGTTAGGCCATTGACCCGAAAGGCTTTCTGACACCATGAAACGCACTACCGCAACGCGTCGTGCCCTGCTGACCACCGCCAGCCTGTCCGTCCTACTCCTCGGTGCCGCTGCGTGCAGCAACGACGACATGAGCGGCATGGACCACGGCAACGCCGGCCCCACCGCCAGCGCATCGGCCTCGACGGGGGCCGCCGCCACGGTCAACGACGCCGACGTCATGTTCGCCCAGATGATGATCCCCCACCACCAGCAGGCGGTAGAGATGGCCGACCTCGCCGCCAACCGGGCCACCGACCCTGAACTCAAGGACTTGGCCGCCAAGATCAAGGCGGCGCAGGATCCGGAGATCGCCACCATGAAGGGCTGGCTGACCGCGTGGGGCAAGCCGACCGAAGCTCCCGCCGGGCACAGCATGCCCGGCATGAGCTCCGCCCCTGGCCACGACATGTCCACCCCGGGGCCCGGAATGCCAGGAATGATGTCGGACAAGGAGATGGCAGGCCTGAAGGCAGCCACCGGCACCGAGTTCGACAAGATGTTTGCCCAGATGATGATCGCCCACCACAACGGCGCCATCGAGATGGCCAGGACCGAGCAGACCAACGGTGCCAACCCGGAGGCCAAGGCACTCGCAACGAAGATTGAAGCGGACCAGGCCGCAGAGGTGCAGACCCTGCAGAAGATCCTCGACCGCCTGTAATGCTGGACGGCGCGGCGGCCGGACCCCGAGGG
>NZ_JBDPMC010000116.1:0-15752 GCF_039871625.1 Micromonospora sp. B11E3
GTTCGGCGACTGGGCCGACGAGCACGGGGCGGCGGTACTTCGGGCACCACACCACGTGGTATCCGAGGCTGTACGCCGCCCCACGGTTCGTCTGATATTCGGCCACGAACCTAGTATACGCACGGCACGTAACTAACAGAGCAGCATCAGGGCAGCGATTCACCTGCCGCCTGAAGACGGCAGCCCTCTCGCCTCAAATCGGTAGACGTCGGCGGCCTGGGCGCGCAGGTACCGGTAGAACCGCTCCGGGTCGCGGATGGGCTCGCCCCGGGGGCCGGTCCGCAGCAACTGGTCCCAGTACCAGGTGTTCCAGGAGAATACGGTGATCGCGTCGGGTGGGGCCGGCGGGGGCCGGTGCCACAGCGCGGCGGCGTTCACGCCCGCGACGGGCCAGCCGAGCGCGAGCGCCGCCACAGCCGACGCCGCCACGGCCCACCTGGCAAAGCGGGCCAGGGGCAGCGCGGCGAGCAGCAGGACCGGGACCGCGAGGAACACCAGCGGGGGCGCCAGGTCCGGCAGGTTCCACCACCAGATCCGGCCGGACAGGAGCAGGTGCGCCGCCACGAACGCCAGCCACGCCCCGGACGCGCCCAGCACCAGCCAGGTGAGCCGCCGCCACGATCGGGGTCGGCCGGTGTCGTCGGCCGGCTGTACCGGCTCCTCCACGGTCCCCGTGACCTGGTCGGCCGTCACGATCGCCCCCGCGGGCTGCCCGCGCCGAGCGTCGGGCCGTTCGCACTCCCCAAGCCCGGTCAGTCTGCGCATCACGCGTCTCCCCTCGCGGACACCGTGTCCGATGCGGACAGCCCTCGTCGGGTCCGCTCCGCCGTCCCCGGCACCGCATGGCATCGGATCGTTCCCGCTGTCACCAGCACCGCGCGCCGACGCACTGTTTCCCGCCACCCGGTGCCGGCCACCCTCCATGGACATCGATCAGAATAAATCCCATTGACGCCGACCACCACCGATCCGATCCGGTGGCGGGACCGGCCCGGCGGGGAGGGACAACGGCCGTCACACCGGCCGGCGTCAACGAAGAGAGGTACGAATGGCTCCACCGAATCCGGCCGGCGGCTGCCGGTGTTGGCACCGCACCTGCCGCTGCCGGCACCCGTGCCGCTCGGGCGGGGTGCGCCGTCCGACGGCTATCCGTGGTGCTGGACGGTGACGCCGTGGCTGCCCGGCGACGTTTCGGCGCTCGAGCCCGGGCTCGACGAGGTCCAGGTGGCGGACGAACTCGCGCGGTTCATCACCGCGCTCCACGCGGTCGACCCGGCCGGCGGGCCGGCCAGCGAGCTTCGCGGTGTCCCGCTGGTTCGACGAGACTCCGAGGTTCGCGCGGCGATCGCGGCCGATCGTGGCCGCTGGGATCCCGAGGCGACATCGGCGGTATGGGAGTCGGCGCTGGCTGCCTGCTCGTCGGCGGCTCCGTCGGTGTGGACCCACGGGGACCTGCATCCGGCCAACCTTCTGATCGTCGACGGGCGGCTGACCGCCGTCATCGACTTCGGCCTCGCCGGCGTCGGTGATCCCGCCGTCGACGTGCTCGCGGCGTGGACGGTTCTCTCCGCGCGCACCCGGGACCGCTTCCGGAGCGCACTGCGGGTCGACGAGGCGACGTGGGCTCGCGCGCGGGGCCGGGCGCTCGACTTCGGGCTGATGTGCGTGGCGAACACCCGGCCCGACTCCCTCGTGGGCCGGATCGGCCGTCGCACGATCGACCAGGTGCTCGCGGACCAGAGGCCCGGGCCACCGGCCGGCACGCCGACGATCCCCGCACCGCCGGCCGCCTGACCGGCGGCATCTCGACCGGCGGCTGCCGTACCGATCCCGGATGTATTTTTCCGGCCGCACCCCGCTCTGGAGGAGTAGTCAGCTTTTCCAGGAGGGGAGCCCATGAGAAGAATCCGACTGCTGGCGGGCGTCGCCGCCGCGGTGGTGGCCGCTTCGATGGTGGCCGCGCCGGCGAACGCGGCCGATCCGGTTGCGGCCGACGAGGGACGGGACGGGACCGAGGCGTCGATCCTCGCCTACCGGAGCGTGTACCCGCAGATCTCCTACGACGCCGCGAAGCTCGCGGCCACGCAGCAGGAGACCCGCAAGCAACTGCACGAGCAGTTGGCGAAGGACCCCCAGACGTACGGCGGCGGCTACTTCGACGCGCTCTCCGGAATCACCCACGTGGCACTGACCACCCAGGAGACCGCCGACCGGGCCGCGGAGGCCGGCAAGTCACTCGGCCTCGTCGTCAACGCCCACGTGGTCAGGTACAACTACGACGAGTTGGAACGGCTGGCCGACACGGTACGCGCCGGCACCGACGAACTCGGCAAGCTGGCCAGGGGCCGGGTCGGCGTCGAGGTGAGCACCAACAAGGTGACCGTCGCCCTGACGGCGGAGGAGGAGGCCAGCCTCCCGAAGGACGCCGTACCGGACTGGGCCACCATCGTTCCGGCAACCACCGAGGAGATCGAGGACGACGTCTGCACCACGCGGGCCAACTGCAACGACAGCCTGCGCGCCGGGCTGGTGATCACCCGTTCCGGCGGCGGCTGCTCGCTGGGCTTCACGGCCCGCAGCAGCGGCGTGCGCTGGGCGCTGACCGCCGGCCACTGCGGCAGCGGCACGGTGAGCAACTGGTCCACCGCCGGCACGTTCATCGGCCCGCTGAGCCCGGTCAACGCGCTCAACTCCGGTCCGGTCGACGCCGCGGCCATCCAGGTCACCAACGCCGGGTACGCGGCGGACACCCTCGGCCGGATCGCCATCTCCGGCTCGACCTGGGTTCCGGTGAAGGGACGGGCGCACACGATGTCCTTCATCTGGGTCGGCGACGTCGTCTGCATCTCGGCCCGCTACGCGGCGCCCGCCACGTCGGGCAACCCGTGCGGCGTGGTCACCAAGACCAGCGACGCGGCCGTGCGCGGCCTGGTCCGGTACGAGGGGTACGACCCGTGCCCCGGTGACAGCGGCGGCGGAGTCTACTGGCTCCCGTCGTCGGGCCGCCGGTACGCGTTCGGCCTGCACAGCCGCAGCACGGCGGGCTGCAACACCACACCGCGAAAGGCCTGGTTCAGCGCGCTGCCGAGGTTCTGGCCCGGCCTGTCGTACGACCTCGCCTGATCGTTCGCGACCCACACCCGCGGTGTCCTTCCCGTCGTCCTCCGGCGGGAAGGGCACCGCCTGCCGTGGACCGCCGGGCGGTCACCGTGGCGAAGTCCCGGGTTTCTCGCTCCGGCTACTTGTGCTCCGCGATTGGCCTGCCTATGGTGCCTGAAACCGTTTTCTGCCGCGGGCGCGTACGGATCGAGGGGATCATGGGCAAGACTCGGGTGACGGTTCGGGAGATCGCCCGGCTGGCCGGCGTGTCCATCGCCACGGTCTCCCGGGTCTCCAACGGCACCGGTCAGGTGTCGGAGGAGATGCGCCGCCGAGTGCTCGAGGCGATCGAGGAGCACGGCTACCGTCCGAACCACCTCGGCCGCGCCCTCGCCGCCCGCCGCCACGGCGCGCTCGGCCTGGTCTTCCCGGGCCTGTCCGGCCCCTACTTCAGCGAGCTCATCCAGGGCTTCGAGTCCGAGGCCGTGGCCGCCCGGGCCAGCGTGCACATCCTCTGCACCCACCTGCGGGAGGACTCCGACGCCGAGGTGCTGGAGATGGCCCGCCGGGTGGACGGCCTCGCGGTGATGGGCGGCACCATCTCCGACACCACGCTGCTGCGGCTGGCCGAACTGGCCCCGGTCGTCGTCCTGGCCGGGCGCGGCCCGGGGACGGTGCCCTCGGTCAGCGTGGACAACGCCGCCGCGACCACCCGACTGACCCGGCACCTGCTGATCGACCACGGCCTGCGCGACCTGGCCTTCGCGGGCACCCCGGAAGGCTCGCCCGACGTCAGCGACCGGTGGGCCGGCTTCCTCGCCGCCCACCGCGAACTCGGGCTCGTCCCACCCACGGACCCGGTCCGGGTCGCCATGCAGCAGCCCGACGGCGTGCTCGCCGCCGACCGGTTGCTGGACGGCGCGGCCGCCCCGGACGCCATCGTCTGCGCCAACGACGAGATCGCCCTCGGCGCGCTCGTCGGGGCGTTCCGCCGGGACCTGCGCGTGCCGCGGGACCTGGTCGTCACCGGCTTCGACGACGCGCCGATGGCCGCACTCGTCTCGCCCCCGCTCACCACCGTCCGACAGCCCGTACGGGACCTGGCGGCCGAGGCGGCCCGCATGATCCTGCGGGCCGTCGAGGCTCCCGACGCCCCCGCGCCGGACAGCGTCGTCCTTCCCACCGAGTTCGTCGTGCGCCGCAGCTGCGGCTGCCCGGCGGACACCACCACCGGAGGTACCGACGCCTGAAGCGCGTACTCCTGCCTCCTGCCGCGGATCGCCACCGGTCAGCTTCCGGCGACCTCGACCAGCACGGCGCCCGGCTGGGGCAGGTGCAGCTCCAGCACCGCCGCCCCGCCCTCGGCGGTGGTTTCGGCCTTCTCCACCGCCAGGGCGTCCGCGGCGCGCAGCGCGGCCCACTGCTGTTCGGTCGGCCACTCGGTCACGCCCAGCCGGCCGGCGAGGGTGGTGACGTCGCCGTGCTCGCGGTCCAGCCGGGTCAGCGTGACGGTCCGCCCGGCGGCGCCCTCCACGGCCAGCCGGATCCGCCGGGCCAGTGCGGGGTCGCCGTCGCGCTTGGACTGGTCGAGCGTGGAGCCCCAGACCAGGATGGCCAGGCTCCCGTCGGCGCGCCGGCTGGCCCAGGTCTGCACCAGCCCGTCGGCGCCGTCGCCGTACGCCGGGACCGGCAGCTCGGTCTCACCGAGCCGGGAGAGCATCCGCAGGGCGTGGTAGCGCGGCTTCGCGATGCCGCCCACGGTGATCAGGCCGAACCCGCCGTGCAGCAGCCGCGGCGGGCGGCCCAGCTCCTCGAAGTGGTCGCTGGCGACCCAGTACGACAGGGCGTCGACCCGGCCGGCGGCCGAGCGCATGCCGCTGAGCAGGAACGTCGCCGCGGAGGTGCCGTCGTTGACGGGGTGGAAGTGGGTGGGGGTGACGCCCCACTCGGTCCACAGCAGGCGGGCGTCGGGGAAGCCGAGCCGGCGCAGGGTGGGGCGCAGGTCCAGCGGCGGGCTGCCGTACGTGTGGGTGGACACGAAGTCGACCGGCGCGCCTGAGCGGGCGGCGTGCGCCAGCAGCGCGTCGACCCAGCCGGCGGCGGCCGAGGACGGGCCGCCGACCGGGATCCGGGGGTCGACGGCCTTCACCGCGGCGGCGGTGACGTCGTACAGCCGCATCCACTCCTCGCGGGTGCCCGACCAGAACACCTCCAGGTTGGCCTCGTTCCACACCTCGAAGTCCCAGGAGAGCACCTCCTCGCCGTAGCGCTCCAGCAGGTGCGCGACGAGGGCCCGGACCAGCTCCGCCCAGCGCTCCCAGTCCTTCGGCGGGGAGATGACACCGCGGTATTCGAAGACCGTGCGCTCCGGGTCGCGGGCCAGGTCGCGGGGCATGAAGCCGATCTCCACGACCGGCCGCAGCCCGGTGGAGAGCAGCAGGTCGTACACCCGGTCGACGCCGGTGAAGTCGATGACCGGCTCGCCGTCCACCTCGCGGTAGACGGCCAGGTCGTCGTGCAGGATCGAGTGCGCCCGCACGGTCCGCACGCCGATCTCGTCGTGGATCCGGCGCAGCGCGGCCAGCAGCTCGACGCCGATCTCCCGCCCGCCCGAGGTGTCGGTGCACAGCAGCTGGGACAGCCGTTCGCTGCCGATCATCGGCTGCCACGGACGGTGCAGCGGGCCCCCCTCGGCGGCGGCGTCGACGTGCAGCACGACGGTCGGCGCGGTGCCGCTGGCGGGCAGCGCCGTGCAGGTCACCGGCGCGCCGAGCGGCCCCGTCACGGTGACCTCGCCGACCGAGGCGACCGCGTACGCGTACGGCCGACCCGGCTCGCCGGTGGTGTCGACGTACCAGGTGTCGGGCACCGACAGCACGTCACCGCCGAGGTGGTCGACCGGCGCGAACTCGCCGTGGGGGACGCCGTCGCGCAGCGGAGCGCGGTGCACCAGGTAGCCGACGGCGTCGGGCACGGGCGACCAGGACAGTCGTACGTGGCCGACGCCGGCGAGCGCCTCCAGGCCGGCGGGCGGGTCGAGGACCGGGGTGACCGCTGTCGTGCCCGCCTCGTCGCTGCGCAGCGCGATGCGCGCCTCCCAGTCTGATCTGGCATCGGCCGGTGTCGTGCCCGCCTCGTCGCTGCGCAGCGCGATGCGCGCCTCCCAGTCTGATCTGGCATCGGCCGGCCGCGACTCGCTGCCGTTGGTCACCGGGGCACCTCCAGGTGGTGTCGTCTGGCACCGATCCGAGCAATGTAACCGGTTTCTGCGACAGTCGCGCCCACTCGTCGGCCACTTTTCTCCGGGACGCGACCCGCCGCGCCGCGACGTCCCCGCCGTCGCAGGTCTCCACGGTCGGCGCCTCCACAGGCGGCCGCTCGCTGCTGCCGATCGCCAACGACACCGGCTCGTTCGCCCGCGGCAGGCGCTGGCCAGCCGGCTCGCGACCCTGCGTACGTGCGCCGGCGACGTGTGCCGCCAGTGGACGCCCGTGCCCGCCCCGACGCTCTGAGCCGACGTGCCTGGCCGTCTGCCCCGCCCAGCCGGGGCGGGCAGACGACCGCCTGGGCCCGCATCGCCGACGTGCCGTTCGTGGACGGGGCGGGA
Source organism: Micromonospora sp. B11E3 (assembly GCF_039871625.1). NCBI lineage: Bacteria > Bacillati > Actinomycetota > Actinomycetes > Micromonosporales > Micromonosporaceae > Micromonospora > Micromonospora sp. B11E3. The sequence goes on from NZ_JBDPMC010000116.1 coordinate 6,707, forward strand.
CGGGTGCCCACCGCGCGGTAACCCAGCCGGCTCCTGCGTCGAAGGCCGTCTACGCCTATCCGTTCTGATACCGCGCACCGTCGACCGGCGCGTGGATTCCCGGACTGACCACGGACAACTCCAGCACGGCGGGCAACGGTGCGACGCCGGGCCCGCCGGCGCTGACCCACTCGACGATGTCCTCGATGATCGCGTCATCGAGGACCAGACCGAACCAGACCGGCCGCGCCCCGGCGCGGCGCGCCGCCCGGCTGGGGTGAACGACGAGTACGTTGGACTGCGCACACAGATCGAGGCAGGTGCTGACCCGGACGCGGTGCGGGGCCGGCAGCATGTCGCGCAGGTGCCGCAGCTGAGCGTCGTGACCCACCTCCGGATGCTTGCGGGCGCTGCCGCAGCAGCAGTCCCGGCACACGGTCACCAGGCAGCCGTCCGCCTCCGTCATGCGCTGCTCCTCGGTCGTTGGCCGTTGACAGGCCGCCCCTGTCGTAGGTGCTCGTCGGCGATACGGATGGCGAGCTCCGCGTCGACGTGGGTGTACCAGGTGTCGTCCGGGTGCACGACGACGAGGGGGCCGAGGTTGCAGGGGAACAGGCAACCGGTGGCGGTGACCAGTACGTCGTCGTCGCCCAGGCCGCGACGGGCGAGTTGGTGCGTGAGGGCCTCGGCGACCTCGTTCGCCCCGTAGGCGGTGCAGCGGGGTCCGCGGCAGATCAGGACGTGGCAGCGGTGCCGGGGGACGGTCGACCAGGCGGCGCTGCGGAACGGGCCGGCCGTGGCGGGCAGCCGCTGGCGCGGGCCGGCGATGGCCTCGGCGATCGCGGTGCGCAGCGCGGGCTGCGCGGCCAGGGGCGCGGTGACCGACACCGGCGGCGGGCGGTCGTACCGGGCGGACCAGTGGTGGTGGGCGCGGCGGATCCAGGTGTCGAGGTAGCGGTCGGGCGGCAAATGCGTCGGGACCAGCAGCACCTCGCCGGCTCCGTCCGCGACGGCGGCGTCGAGCGCGTCGTGCAGCGCCGGCGCGGCGCCGTCGAGGAAGCACGCCGACACGCGTGCGTCGACTGCCGCGGCGACGTCGGCGGCGAGGCGGTGCACGGCGTCGTGGCCCGCGGTGTGGGTGACGGCACGCGCCACCAGCAGCACGTGCCGGGTCACGACGCGGGCGGGTGGTAGGTGACGGTGGGCCGCCCGGTGACCGGGTGTGTCGCGACGTCGGCGTGCACGCCGTAGACGTCGGCCAACAGTTCGGGGGTGAGGACGTCGGCGGGGGCGCCGGCGGCGACGACCCGCCCCGCGGCGAGGACGACCACCGTGTCGCAGAACATGGCGGCGAGGTTGATGTCGTGCAGCGCGGCGAGGGTGGTGATTCCGGCGCGGCGGACCAGGTGCAGCAGGTGCAGCTGATGGCGGATGTCGAGGTGGTTGGTGGGCTCGTCGAGCAGCAGCAGGCGCGGTTGCTGGGCCAGCGCGCGGGCCAACTGCACCCGCTGCCGTTCGCCGCCGGAGAGGGTGTGCCAGCGGCGGTCGGCGTAGCCGTGGAGGTCGACCCGGGCCAGCGCGTCGGCGGCGACGGCACGGTCGGCTGCGCTGTCCGACCACCGCGAGCGGCGGTGCGGGATACGCCCGAGCAGCACCACCTCGGTGACGGTGAGATCGAGGTCGGTGTCGGCGTGCTGGGCGAGCAGTGCGGCGCGGCGGGCGAGGGTGGCTCGGGGCAGGGTGGCGACGTCGTCGCCGTCCACGATCACCTGCCCGGCGTCGGGTGCGGCGAGGCGGGCGACGACGCGTAGCAGGGTGGTCTTGCCGCAGCCGTTGGGGCCGAGCAGCCCGACGAGGCTGCCGGCCGGCACGGCGCAGGTGACGTCGTCGAGGATCCGTCGGGCCGCGACCGACAGGGAGACGCCGGTGACGGTGAGCATCAGCCGCCCACCCGCTGGCGGTTGAGCAGCACGACGAAGGCGGGCACGCCGAGCAGCGCGGTCAGCACGCCGACCGGCAGTTCCCGGGGCGCGAACAGGGTCCGCGCGGCCGTGTCCACCCAGACGAGGAAGATCGCGCCGCCGAGGACAACGACGGGCAGCAGCCGGCGATGGTCGGCTCCGGTGAGGAACCGGGCGGCGTGCGGCAGGATCAGCCCGACGAAGCCGACCGCACCGCTGATGGCGACCAGCGCCGCGGTGAGCAGCGCGGTGGCGACCAGCAGCAGCCACCGCGCCCGGGTGACCGGGACGCCGAGGCTCGCCGCGGCGTCCTCGCCGAAGGCGAAGGCGTTGAGGGCGCGGGCGTGGGCCGCCAGCAGGATGAGCACGGCGGCCAGGACGGGTGCGGCCCAGGCCAGGGCGGTCCAGTCGACGCGGGCCAGCGAGCCGGAGAGCCAGAAGGTGATGCTCTGGGTGGCGTGCGGGTCGGCGACCCAGACGATGACGAACGAGGTGGCCGCCGCGCAGAGCTGCGCGACGGCGACCCCGGCCAGCACCACCCTGGTCGGCGCGAGCGCGGCTCGCCGGCCGGAGACCGCGACCACGACGGCGAACGCCGCGAGCGCGCCGGCGAACGCGCCTCCGGTGAGGGCGGCGACCCCACCCCCGAGGCCGACGACGAGGACCGCGACCGCGCCGAGCGACGCCCCGGAGGAGACCCCGAGCAGGTACGGGTCGGCGAGGGGATTGCGGGTGACGGTCTGCATCACCGCGCCGACCGCGGCCAGCCCTCCCCCGAGTACGGCCGCGCCGAGCACCCGCGGCAGGCGCAGCTGCCAGACGATGTGCTCGCGTAGCAGCGGCACGTCGGCGTCGGCGAGACCGAGGCGGTCGGCCAGCACCGCCCACACCGTCGTCACCGAGATGTCCGCCGGGCCGAGCGTGACGGTGACACCGATCGACACGATCAGGGCCGCGAGCAGCGTGACCAGCAGCCCCGTGTCGAACCGGCGAGACCGGGCGGCCGCGGCAACGCCCGTGGCCTCGACGGTGTGGCCGGGTGCGGCCGTACGGGCCACCACGGCGCTCAGCTGCCCGCTCCGGGTAGCGCCGCTACCCCCTCGGCCAGCGCCTCCACACCCCGCACCACCCGCACTCCGGCCGAGGTGGACGAGAACGGGATGACGACGAACCGCTGCCCGGCGACCGCGGGCAGGTTCTTCAGTGTGGGGTGTCGGGCCAGGAAGGCCTTCTTCGCGGCGGCCGGGTCCCAGGTGGCGTCGACGAGCACGATCACGTCGGGGTCACGCTCGATGGCGGTCTCCCAACTGGTGTCGGCCCAACTGCCGGAGAGGTCGCCGAAGGCGTTGCGGACCCCCACCGCCGACATGATCATGTTGGGGCTGCCGCAGCAGGCGCCCACGCTCGGCGCGTCGGTGCCGGCGTCCCACCAGAGCACCGACACCTCCCGCGCGCCGCCGAGCCGGGCGGCGGCTGCGGCGATGTGGGCCCGCTGGTCGGCGATGAGCTTCTCCGCCCGTTCCGGCACCCCGAAGACGGCGGCGACGTCCCGGATCTCGGCGAACACGTCGTCGACGGTCGACGTCGCCGGCCGGTGCTGCTTCGCGCAACCGGCCGGTGAGACGTACGTGCCGACGCCGAGCCGCGCGAGTTCGGCGCGGTCGCCGACGCCCTCGTCGCCGAAGGCGCTCTGGAACGAGGCGTAGACGAAGTCCGGTTCCGCGTCGAGCAGGGCCTCCCGCGACGGGTACCTCTCCGACAGCACCGGCACCGACGCGTACGCGGCGGCGTGCTCGGGCAGGATCGCGTCGTCGAGGTACGCGGTGCCAGCCATCCGGTCGGCCAGGCCGAGTGCCAGCAGGATCTCGGTGGCGGGCTGGTTCAGGCTCACCGCCCGCTGCGGGGGCGCGGCGACGGTGACCGGCGAGCCGCAGTTGGTCAGCGTCACCGGGGACGCCGACGCGGCGGCGGTGGGTTCGTCGTCCGCGGCGCAGCCGCCGAGCAGGACGAGCACGATGGACAGTGGCGCGGCAACGCGCCGGGACAGGGTGGACCGCACGGCGCGTACGCGCATCGGGACCGCCTTCCAGCACCTCGTGGACGGGGCAACGCAGTGCCGTGGCCGGTCTCCTGGCTGACGGGAGGTGCGTCCGTGGCCGGCCTTCCCAGGCGCGTGGCGCCCAGTGACCTCGAAAGGACGAGGGCCGCGGACTTCCCGATCACAGTGGCGAGGGCCGCGCCGGCATCGCACCGGCTTCCCGTACACCACGGCGGCCCCACTGTAGCCGGTGACCCATCCGGCCGCTACGGCGGAACACCACCCACTCGCGCAGCGTCCCAGCGCGCCTTCTCCGGGCGTTGCCGGACCGCCTCCACCACGCCGTCGAGCACCGCCTGGCGCAGGTCGCCCCGCTCCGGCAGGTCGGCCGCCGCCGGGTCGGCCAGCAGCACCTCCGGGTCCGGAAGGTCCATCCGGTCCAGGCCGGCCAGCAGTTCCAGGCCCGGGCCGTCACCCACCGTGCCCCGGACCAGCATCGACAACACGTCCCGGGAGGCGCCGGCCGCGGTGGCGAAGGCGATCAGGCGCAGCGTCATCTCCCAGGTACGCGGCGACGGCCAGGGGCCGCCCCGGCGGGCCTCGTTGTTCGGCAGCTGGTGCACGAGCTTGGGGCGGGCGGTGAGCAGCCCGCACACCGCGCGGCGGGCGAACGTCACGGCCTCGGCCAGCCGCCCCAGGTCGAGCCGTGGCAGCGACGCCGTGGGCCAGGTCCCGCCCAGGCCCCGCACCACCACCTCGTGGTCGTGGCTCCACTGCAGGTGGACGAAGCGGTTGGCCAGCGGCGCGCTCAACTCCCAGCCGTCGGCCGCCGAGGAGCGCGGATTGGCGGCGGCCACGATCCGGACCCCGGCCGGTAGCCGCAGGGCGCCGACCCGCCGTTCGAGCACAAGGCGCAGCAGGGCGGCCTGGACGGCCGGCGGCGCGGTGGACAACTCGTCCAGGAAGAGCCGTCCGGGGCGATCCTCGGCATGTGCCAGCGCAGCAGGTCCGGCGCCAGGTGCCGGAGATCGGCCCGGACCCGGGCGGCGAGTTCCCGGCCGTGGGCCCGGGTCAGGGAGCGCAGGCTTACGTCGACGTCGACGCGCGCGGCGGCGCACGCCCCCGCCCAGTCCCCCCGCAGCACGGCGGGCGGTCGCAGTCTTGATCATGGATGGCGGCACGGCGAACTCGCGCACGCGCAGCCAGAAGGAGAGGCGGGAACATCCGTCCGCAGTGGAGTGCATCAGCACTCACCTTGCGCGGATCGGACCCCCAATCTACTGATAGAGGTGTTCATCGCCGGGCAGCATACCGTTCCCCGTGGCCGGCACGCCAGGCGTGCGCGCGTCGGGTTCGGCCGATCGGCCGGTACCCGTCGCCGCCGGATGCCGGGAGGATCGGCGACGTTGATCATGCTGGCGGCCGGAACGGGGCCCTGCCCTCGCTGTGGTGAGACGACGGTGTCGGTACGCGAGGCGGTGCCCTGGTGCGCGGCCTGCGAGTGGAACCTCGACGCCTACGACCGTGCCCGGCAGGCGCCGGAATTCGGCTGGTCCTGGATCGACCGGCGCACCTACCGGCTGGCGGCCCGACTGACCCATCCGCGAGCAGACGTCGCTGTTCGCCTCGCACCCGCCGCAGGGCCTACGACACCGGATGCTCATCACCCGTGCCCCGCAGGCTCCCCACGTGACCCTGACCGAGACCAGGGCTGAGCGGATCGACGCGGAACTGGCCCGCCACTACCAGCGGGTGAGCCGGGACGCCGCCTGGGCCGCGTGAGGCGACCCAGCGTCACCCGGCGCGGCCATCCCCTGGTCGTGCGGTCACGCCGGGCGGTGCAGGCCGGCGTCGCGGGCCCGGGCGACGGCCTGCGCGCGGCCGGCGACGCCGGTCGGCGCCGGCCTGCCGGCCGAGCCGCCGTCCGCCCCCGGTCGGAGGCCAGGGAACTCAGAGCCGGCCGGCCACCGTACGGGCCAGATCCGCGAGGCGCTTGCGGTACGTGGCCGGGTCGTCCGTACGGACCAGCCGGATGGACACCCACACCCCGCCCTTGTTGACGAAGACCGCGCCGTCCTCGGCGTACGCCTCGTCGCCGGCCCCGGCGATCGGGGTGAACTCGTGCCCGAGATCACGGTCGATGTCGTAGATCTTCTTCGCACCGTCGCCGACGAACACCTCCACCTGCGCGGTCGGGCCGGTGACCGGCCCGGTGTAGGTGCAGCTCTCCCGGACCGCCACCGGGTCCTCCAGCCTGGTGCCGGCCAGCTTCTCCGCCTCCTGCTTGGACACCAGCGCGCACGCGTCCGGCGTCGCGGGGGTCGACGGTTCCTCCTCCGCCGGCTCCGTGGGCAGCGGGTCGTCGGTCGGCGCGGAGGTGGCCGTCACGCCCTGGCCGCCGCCGGCCGCCGGGGTGTCCCCGCCCCCGCCGAGGCCGATCGCTCCGCAGCCGGCGAGCGCGGTCGCGGCCGCCACGGCGGCGAGGGTGGCGAGAGCGCGGCCGCCGCGACGCCGGCCCGTTCCGAGGTACGTCATCATGGGGGTCCTGTCGTGGGGTCGGCTGCCGGCGCTCGGGCGTCGCGGGAGCTTCGAGTTCGTGGGGCCCGGTCCGGGGTGGGTGGATCCACCGGGCCGGAATGAGGCGGTCGACCCGCCAGGCCGCGGCCTCGGCGGCGGCGGCCACCACGTCGGCGTCGGGGCCCTCGACCAGCGCGATCACCACGTCGTCGGTGGGTAGCTGGACGACGGCGACCAGCCGGCAGTCCGGGGTGCCGAACGCCGGCCTCGACCCGTCCGCGTCGGGCGAGCAGTCGTACCGCTCCAGTGCGAACAGGTGTGTGGTCATGACCCGAGGCTAGGTCGCGGCGGTCGACCGGGAATCGGGCGTTTCCCTATGCTTGCCGATCACCCCGGCCGGCGCGGCGCCCGCAGGCGTCACGCACCCGCGGCGACTCCCGCCCCGGGTCTCACAGGCCGTGGCGCCGGTCGCCCGTCACCAGTTCGCTGACGCGCGCCTCCGACCACCCGGAGAACGACCCCCGTTGGGCGGCGACCGCCTGGCGGGTCTCCTCGGCGATCAGGTCGGCGTTGATCGCCGCTGCCGCGACGGCGCCGCCGGCCGCTGCCGCACCGACCTGGGCGGCCAGGTCCGCGACGTTGCCCGCGACCCACACCCCGGGCACCTCCGTACGGCCGGTCGGGTCCGCCGGGACGTGCTCCCCCACGCCGAGCGGATGTTCCACCGGCCGCAGTCCGAGCGCCGCCAGGAAGCCGGCCCGCGCCACCATCCGAGTCGAGACCGCCACCGCCTCGCGGCTGACGACCGTGCCGTCGCGCAGCCGTACGCCGACGAGCCGGTCCTCGGCGACCTCCAGGGACGCCACCTCCCCGGCCACGACGGTGACGCCGCGGGCGGCCAACTGCTCCGCCTCCTCTCCGCCGGGCCGCGCCATGGTGTGGGCGAAGAGCGTGACGTCGGGGCTCCACTGCCGGAACAGCAGCGCCTGGTGCACCGCCAGGGGCCCACTGGCCAGCACGCCGATGGCCCGGTCGCGGACCTCCCAGCCGTGACAGTACGGGCAGTGCAGCACATCCCGGCCCCAGCGTTCGCGCACTCCCGGAATGTCCGGCAGCGCGTCCACCAGCCCGGTGGCCACCAGCAGCCGGCGCGCACGGACCGTCCGGCCGTCGGCCAGCCCCACCGCGAACCCGTCGTCCTGGCGGCGCGCGCCGTCGACCTCGCCGGGCACCACGTGGCCGCCGTAGCCGCGGACCTCCGCCCGGCCGCGCTCCAGCAGTTCCGCCGGCCGGATCCCCTCGCGGGCCAGCAGCCCGTGCACCCCGGTAGCGGGGGCATTGCGCGGAGCGCCCCCGTCGATCACCACCACGGACCGCCGTGCCCGGGCCAGCGTCAACGCCCCGCTCAACCCCGCGGCGCCACCGCCGACCACCACCACGTCGTAGCCGTCCCTCAGCTGATCGGTCACCGTGACCACCTCCACGACAACCATGCGGAGCTGCGGACGAGGGCTGCAAGCCTTGTTGCCGTTCTGGCAAACTGAGGGCCATGGACCAGGACCTCGACCAGACCCTCGGCGCGGTGGGGCCGCGGCTACGCGCCCTGCGCCGCCAGCGCGACACCACGCTGGCCGACCTGTCGGAGGCGACCGGCATCTCGGTGAGCACCCTGTCCCGGCTGGAGTCCGGCGCCCGCCGCCCGACGCTCGAACTGCTGCTTCCCCTGGCCCGAGCCCACGGCGTCACGCTCGACGAGCTCGTCGGCGCCCCACCCACCGGCGACCCGCGCATCCACCTGCGCCCGATCACCCGCCACGGCATGACCATGCTGCCCCTGACGCGTCGGGCCGGCGGCATCCAGGCGTACAAGCTCGTGATCCAGGCCGGTAGCCGACGGACCGAGCCCGACCCCCGGACCCACGAGGGGTACGAGTGGCTGTACGTCCTCAACGGCCGGCTGCGGCTCGTCCTCGGCGAGCACGATCTGGTGCTCTCGCCCGGCGAGGCCGCCGAGTTCGACACCCGCGTACCGCACTGGTTCGGCGCCGCCGGCACCGAAGCGGTCGAGTTCCTCAGCCTGTTCGGCAGGCAGGGCGAACGCGCCCACCTCCGCGCCGCCCCGCGACGCAACAGCCAGCCCGGACCCTCCGATTGGGGCTAGCGCCGAAGCCGGCGGTGACGACCGGACCCGGGCGCCCGATGGTGACCACCGTCAGGGCCGGCGCCCGATGAAGGCCAGCAGCCGGGTCTGGGCGTCCGCGTCTTCCGGCACGGCGACCCGGGGCCCGTAGTGGCCGCTCTGGCGCAGCACGTCGTCGAGCGGCAGCATCCCTTCGAGCAGCTGCGCGCACCTGTCGCGGTCGAGGCGCTCGTCCTGGCCGGTCGCCCGGGCCAGGTCCCAGGTGTGCAGGAACACATCCGTCGTTTGACTTCCTCTGCCCCCTGAAGAGGGCAGATTCCTGGCGGCGCTCATGCGGCACGCCGGGTGGTTGACGCTTCGCAGCCCACAGGTGCCGGGCTCCACGTCCGTACACGACCAAGCCCGGCCGCG
>NZ_JBDPMC010000117.1:0-15453 GCF_039871625.1 Micromonospora sp. B11E3
TTGTCCTCGGCTTCCCGCCAATCGATCGCGGTCCAGTCGGGGAGTCCGTCCTCAGGTCCGTTCACCGTCACGGCGCCCACGGTGGCAGCGGCCACCGTCGTCGTCGCGTTGGCGTCCAACTTGTCCCTCGGTTCCGGTGTCGTTGTTCAGCGAGTCCGCACAGGCTCACCTGGCCCACGTCAGCACCCTTTCGGGTCGGGCAGACGCCCGTATCCGGCCAGTTATCCGAGAACGCCGACGGAGGAGCCGACCATGTCTTCCCGGTTTCCTGCTGCCTTTCGGCTACCGGCCTTGGCTTCTTGGGCCATCCTGTGCCCGCTGGGTGATCCGCCTTCCTCACGGTCAGCGCACCGAGACGCGTCAACCGCGTCTCGGACCCCAACGGGGTTGCCGTGTTCCGCACGAGCGAGACACGACCGGGGTGGGCGCCCCCTATATCCCGGGACCGGCGGTGTTCTCTGGCCGGGGCTGGGTCCATCGGCCAGCGCCTGCCGCATTCCAGCGGCCGGTCCTGCACCCCGCTACCGCATCCCACCTTGCGGGGCTCACGATTACGAGACATCAACGGGGGTTCACTTACGTTCACCCGACCGGTCTTCCCCTTCACCTGTGGCCCCCGGGTGGAACGGGAGCCCTTGGGCTTGACCACCTGAGCTCCGCACCCCGCCGTTACCAGCGACGCACGTCAGGCTGGGGACAGGCCATCGAACACTGACCCAGAGCTACACCCTCGTCATACGAACCTCCACAGTGTGCTCACTCAACTCGTGCGACCTCACGTCGCACGCCAGCGTTCGTGGTAGAGGTCCACGAGTTCGTGGGCGGGGTAGCGGGTGTGGTCTGTCAGGCTGGTGATCAGCCGCCACTGCTCGCGGCGCAGGCTGCCGTCGGCGAGGGTGACGGTGACCTGCGCTTCGATGACCCTTACGAGGAGGAGGGCGGGTAGGGTGCCGTAGCCGATGCGGGCCAGGTAGGAGCCGTCGGGTAGGCGATGCGCGATGGTCGGGCGGCGGCGGGCGGATGAGCGGACCAGGAACTGCGCGCCGGTGGCGCCGACGTCGCGCAGGAATTCCGCGGCGTCGAAGCCGGCGTCGGCCAGCAGCAGCATCGTGCGGTCCAGGACGCCCAACAGCCGCTGCGCGTAAGCCAGTTCGCCTTCTGTTTCGGGGCCGAAGGCCGCGGTGAGCAGGGCGCGGGTCCCGCACTCGATCACCACGAGCAGCCGTAGCAGCGGGTAGCCGAACTCCAGCTTGTCTCCTACGCGTTTGGGGTAGCGCCAGGTGACCTGTTCCTCGTCGGGCACGTGCGGGTGGGTGCCGTCGATGGCCACGGTGCGCAGGCCCCGGTAGAACACGCCGGGCTGACCGGGCAGGCCGACGGCGCCGGCCAGGGTCTCGAACAGGCGCCGTAGCGGTGCTACTCCGACCCGGCGGCGAGCGCGTGCCAGTGAGGAGATACTCGGCCGCGTCAGGCACAAGCCGGCCAGGGCCGCGGTCAGCTTCCCCAGGTCGCTCGGTAGGAACAGTGTTCGAGCAGGGCGAGTGCGAGGACGAAGTACACCACGACCCGAGACGGCAGCAGCCGTAGCCGCTTCTCGCGTGTCCCGGTTTCTTCCAGCACCGCGTCGACCAGGTCGAAGTCGATGATCTGGGTCAACTCGCCCAGATGTCCGGGCGCGTGCACACCCCCGGCTACCTCGATCGACCGGGTGATGACAGACTTCTCCTGCAACGGGACTCCTGAGGCATGATCTTCTTGCTCGACACAAGTTGATCTACCAGGAGTCCCGTTCTCACTAACCAGCAGGGGTTGACCCGCCGATCACAGCCCTAACGCAACGGCGTTGTCCTGGACGCCAACGCCCAAGACCCCCTGTTCCCGGTCTGGCGTTACCACCCGTTCTTCACCAACAACCCCGAACCCGTGGCCGACGCCGACATCACCCACCGCCGGCACGCCATCTGCGAGACCGTCTGGTCCGACCTCATCGACGGACCCTGGGCCCACCAACCCTCCGGAGTGTTCGGCGCCAACGCCGCCTGGAACATCCTCGCCGCGATCTGCCACAACCTGCTCCGCGCCGCCGGCACGCTGACCGGCGCCGCCCGCTACACGGTGGCCCGAGGCGCCACCCTGCGCACCCACCTGATCAACATCCCAGCCCGGCTCGCCCGCCCTCAACGCCGACCCGTGCTACACCTACCCGCCCACTGGCCCCGCGCCAGCGCCTGGCTGGCCTTCTGGAACGCCGTGTTCACCTGACCAGAACACCACTGCCACGCGCACCACACCACGCACACCACACGCGACTGACCCGACGAACAGGAACCGAGCACGCTGGACCCAGAGGCCAGCAGAACAGCCGCATCCTCAAACCATCAAGATCAACTCATTCGGGCCAAAGATCATGCCGGCCACCCGATCCACGGATTCAGGCTAAGGTCGCCTCCTGGGGTGTCACCATCCTTGCCGCCCATCCGGTTGGACACGGCGACATCCGACCGGAGGGAGAGTCCATGAGGGCGACAATCCCCGGTACGCGAACGGTGACCCCACCCCAGCCCGTAAACCCACCGACAGCCGACGGCGAGCCCGCGCTGCATCTCCACTTTGAAACTGGCGGCTCCCAGGACGCGGCGGCAGGCGCATCGCCGCCGGACACCAGCAGCGCCGAACTGAGAGGCACGACAGATGACGTGCCGGCCGGCACCGCCGCCGCGGTCGCCTACTGGCGCCACCGCGACCCCGACCTACATCCGGCCGACATCGCAGCCCGGATCGGCAAGTCCGAACGCACTGTCCGCCGGCATTGGTCGCCGCTGGCGACGAACGGCACGTTGCACGCCAACGGGTGGCCCATCGACAGCCTTCGCCGCTGACAGGAATGGCTTCCGACACTGCGGTTGCTCTGCGCCGCTTGCGAGCACGCTGGCGACCGTTGGTTCCGTCGACCGGCACGCAGCCCCGACGCCATCCGCTACAAGTGGCTAGCCGGTATGGTGTCGGGACAGCCCGGCGGCCGGGAGGGTCCATGACGCCAACGCAGGTCTCCATCCAGACGGGGATGACTGCGACTCAGCGGGTGGTGCGCAAGCTCTGCAAGTGGCTCTTCTTCGGGTTGATTCTGGGCCTCCTTCCCATCGTGAGCCAAACCGGGGTGCTTTGGCTGCAGGGCAACACCTCCGAGGCGGTCGACGTCTTCGGTGACGGCGAGCTCTTCTTCCTAGCCGTCGGACTGGCCACGGCAGCCGTCGGCGACCTCGTGTTCGACCGGAGATTGAACGGGCATGCGGACATCGCCCACGGCCTCGCCATCGCTTCGGCGCTAATCATCATCACGCTGGCGGCAGTCGGTTATGGAGCTGCCAAAACCGCAGACAGCGAAGCTTCCAGTACAGCCGTTGCGCCGGCTGCGTCGCCAAGCGCTGCTGCCCTACCGAGGTCCGTCGGCGGTTCATCCGCCAAAGTGCCCAGCGCGGTTGGAGACTCGCACTCCTCAGCGCCGGGCCACATCGGCAGCGTCGCCCCCGACCACATCGGAACGCCCGTCGAGTCGCCGCGAGCGCAGCCCGCCGGCGCGACCGAGACGGCGGAGGACCGCCGGGGTCGCATTACTCATGTCTCTGCACTTGTGCTGCTCTTCGCCATCGTGACCAGTGTGGCCAACGTGGTCCTCTCGGAGAGGTGGTGAAGGTGTTTGAGGAGCTGCTCATTGGAGTGGCCGCGCTGACCGCTTCCGGCGCGGTCGTGAACACCATTGCAGCCTTGATTCGAAGCCGTCGCGACCGCACCGAGAAGAGCACCGTTGAGGTGACGATCCACGGCAACACGCTGCGCGTCGAGGGTGACGACGAGGCCGAAATTGCGAAGATTGTGCAGGCCTTCGTCAAGCTCCAGCAAGAGAGCGAGGAGGCGCCGAACCGCGAGGAGGACGGCGGGAGCAAGACGTGACCAATTGCAGCGCCCGACTTCGTCGCTGTACGCCGCGACCAGGACGGCGCACCCGTCCTCAGCGCCGTACTGCAATGGCAGCTAAGTGGGTGCCCCCACGTTTGTAGCGGCTCAAGCTCAGCGGGCATGAGTTTGGGGCCCCGGCCGCGCGCAGCCTGGCCGCCGCGTCGAGCGCTGTCGTGCGGGTCCAGGGCGAGCGGTCCGCGCCTTCCTTCGGCGCGGTCCACCGTCGGCACGTTCCCGGGCACACCTGCGCGAACCGCCAGCACTGCGACTGCCGCCCCGGCCCATGCCACGTCCGCCGACCTGCTTGATGCTCTCCAACGCGTGCGGCAGCGGCCCAGGCTGATGGCGGATTTCGGGACACGTTGAAACGACGCGACGTGTGCGACCATGTATGAGTCATCCAGTCGTGAGGGGCAGCTGATGGTCGATCCGTCTAGCAAGCTGGCGGCGGTGCAGGGCCGGCGGCCGAAGACCGGCGGCGTCGACGCCGTGCTGGCCCTGCTCGACGGGTTGACGGCTGGTCAAGAGATCCCAGCGGATGTGTTGGACCGGTTGACTGAGGGTGGCACGGCGGCGCAGGGCGCCGAGTTGCGGCGCCGGGTCGGCGAGGTTCACGCCGCGGTCAGCCGATGGCGGCGCCGCGACCAGCAGCTGTCGGCGCTGTTCTCCAGCGCCCGGGAGCTGGCCGAGCTGCGCAGTGTCGGCCCGCTGCTGGATCGGCTGGTGCAACGCGCTCACGATCTGGTGGGCAGCGACGTGATGTACCTGTCGGAGTTCGACCAAGAAACTGGTGAGCTGCGGGTCAGCTCGACGCTGGGGGCGATCACCGACGCGTTTCGGCGGCTGCGTGTCCCGCCGGGCGCGGGCCTGGCCAGCGAGGTGGCGCAGACCCGGGCGCCGCGCTGGATCAGCGGCTACCCGACCGCCCAGGTCCGCCACGACCCGCAGATCGACGCCGCGGTGGCGGGCGAAGGACTGGTCTCGCTGCTCGGGGTGCCGCTGCTGGCCGGGAACGAGGTGCTCGGCGTGCTGTTCGCCGCCTACCGCAGCGACCACCGCTTCACCGCCGACGAGGTGGCGTTGCTGTCCGCCTTCGCCGATCACGCGGCGGTTGTGCTGCAGACCGTCGAGCTGTTGGAGATTGCCCATCGCTCGGCGCGGGAGGCCGAGAAGGCGTCGGCCGAGGCCGCGCGGCACGCGGCTGCGGTGGAGCGGGCCGCGCAGGTGCACGAGGAGCTCACCGCTGTGGTGCTCGGGGGCGGGGACGCCGGGGGCATCGCCGTAACCCTCAGCCGCGCCTTGCACCGCGCCGTGGTGATCACCGACCGTTCGCTGACGGCGGTGGCCGCGACCGACGCGAACGGCAGCCCGGTCCCGCTGTCCTTCCAATCCACCACCGCGATCGCCGCAGCGCTCGACGAGAGCAGCTGGTCGGGTCAGCTCGTCGAGGTGCACTCGGCCGACGTGTACGGCGTGGCGGCGGCGGTGGCGGGGCGGTCGACGCTGGGCGCCATCATCGTCGGCTCAGGTACGGAGGACTTCGGCGCGGTAGACAAGCGCACGGTCGAGCGTGCCGGGCTCATCCTGGCGCTGCAAACCCTGCAGCAGGACGCCGTCGTACGCGCCGAGGAGCAGGTCCGTGGTGAGCTGCTCGCCGACCTGCTGGATTCGTCACGGCCACACGATGCGCACCTGCGCCAACGGGCCCGCGCCCGCCATGTCGATCTGCAGGCCGTGCGCATGCCCATCGCCGTGTGGGTCCGCGACGACGACCGGTCGGCGGCTGTGCGGGCCCTGCAGGACCGGGCTGTCGCACTGCTCGCCGGCGAGCAGGGCTCGCTGGTCGCCGTGTTGTCCCCCGACGAGAGCGGTGAGCGGGCCGGCGCGGCCGTGGCTCGGCGGGTGCGTACAGCGACCGGCCGGGAGGCCCTTGTCGTCGTCGGCCGTCCCGGCACGCTGAGTGATCTCGCCCACCGGTGGTCCCAGGCGGCCGACTGCGTGCGGCTGCTGGATCGTCTCGGCGTGACGTCCGGCGTCACCAGCGTCGACGCCTACGCGCCCTACCTCGCGCTGTTCGGTGACAGCGCCGTGGACGTCAAGGCGTTCACCCGCGAACTGATCGGCCCGGTGCTCACGTGGGACGCCGAACGGCACACCGAGCTGCTGGAAACGCTGGCCCTGTACCTCGATCAGCAGGGCAGCCCGGCCCGGACCGCCCGCGCGCTTGGCGTCCACGTGAACACGGTGTTGCAGCGGCTGGATCGGGTCGACGAGCTCCTGGGCGCGGACTGGCGGACGCCGGAGCGGCGGTTCCGCGTCACCATCGCCGTGCGGCTGCACCGCTTGGCGACCATCTGACCGCCGTACCATGGATGCAACATCTACCTGTTGCTGCTTGACGCTGGATATCTGATCTATGGTGGCGCAGATCACCTGCTTCTAGCGTGGGTCGACAGGCGGAACCAGTTCGCTGTCGGCAAACCACAGGCGCGGCCTTCGCCGCGCGAGGAGGAACGATGACCACCACCTCCACCACCAGCAGGCTGGCCGGGTTGCGTGACCGTACGGTAGCGGAGCGGCGTCAGCTCGTCGCAGAGAACACCGGCGTGGAACTGGCGCGTCTTGACGTGCTGGAACCCGTGTCTGGGCTGCAGGTGGAACAGGCCGATCACCTCATCGAGAACGTCATCGGCGTGATGAGCCTCCCGGTCGGCGTGGCCACCAACTTCACGATCAATGGCCGTGACGTACTCGTGCCGATGGCCACCGAGGAGGCGTCGGTGGTCGCGGCGGCCAGCAACGCCGCCCGCATCGCCCGCGTGCGAGGAGGCTTCACCACCTCCAGCACTGCACCGCTGATGCAGGCCCAGGTGCAAGTGCTCGACGTCGTCGACCCTGAGGCCGCTCGCGCTCGGCTACTCGAGGCCGCAGACGAGATCCTCCGACTGGCCAACGATCAGGACCCGTTGCTGATCCGGCTCGGCGGCGGCGCGCGTGAGCTGCTCGTCCGATTGGTCCGTTCCCAGGTGCAGACTTACGTGGTCGCGCACCTCGTGGTCGATGTTCGCGACGCGATGGGAGCGAACGCGGTGAACACCATGGCGGAGGCCGTCGCCAGCCGCGTCGGTGAGATCGCCGGCGGACGGCCGCTGCTGCGCATCCTTACGAACAAGGCCGACCTTCGCGTCACGCGGGCCCGTGCCGTCTTCGACGCTGAGAGCCTCGGCGGCCCCGAAATCGTCGACAACCTCGTGCACGCCGCCGCTCTCGCCGAGGCCGACCCCTACCGGGCTGCCACGCACAACAAGGGCATCATGAACGGCATCACCGCGGTCGTGCTGGCCACCGGCAACGACACGCGCGCGGTGGAGGCCGGCGCGCACTCGCATGCCGTCGGCCCGGACGGCCGGTACACCTCGCTGTCGCACTACGAGAAGGACGCCGACGGCGACCTCGTCGGCGTCCTCGAACTGCCGATGCCGGTCGGTCTCGTCGGAGGCGCCACCAAAGCCCACCCGGTGGCGCAGGCCGCCCTGGCCATCCTCGGCGTCACCACCGCCCAGCAGTTGGCTGACGTCATCGTCGCCACCGGGCTGGCGCAGAACCTCGCCGCGATGCGGGCCCTCGCCACCGAGGGCATTCAGCGCGGCCACATGTCGCTGCACGCCCGCAACATCGCGGTGACCGCGGGCGCGAGCGGCGACGAGGTCGACAAGGTCGTTGCGCGGCTGATCAGCGACCGCGCCATTCGCAGCGAGCACGCCGAGAAGGTCCTCGCCGAGCTGCGCGCCGCTCAGTGACTCGACCGTCGGCTCCGCCAAGCACCGTTCCCGAAGGAGAGACATGACTCTGTACGTGGGTATCGACGTCGGCGGGACCTTCACGGACGCTGTCGCCGTCATCGACGGCCGTGCCGTGCGTGGCAAGGCCTTCTCGACCAAGGACGTCACCAGCGGTATCCTCGCTGCCCTGGGCGTTCTCCAGCAGCGCCTCGGCATGCAGGAGCGGGCCTTCTACACCTCCGTCGACCGGCTGGTGCTGGGCAACACGATCGTCACCAACGCCGTCGATGAGCAGAAGTACGCACCCGTGGGCCTGCTGACCACGCAGGGCTTCCGCGACACCCTGCGCATCGCCCGCTCGGCGCGCACTGATGAGCGCAATCCCCACGACATGGCCCCGGCACCCGAGATCGTCGCACGTCGCCGGATCGTCGAGGTGGCCGAACGGGTCGACGCACGAGGGAACGTCCTGGTGCCGCTGGCCGAGGCGAGCATTGCCGCAGCGGTGGACACGGTGTTCGCCGCGGGCGCTGAGTCGCTCGCCGTCTGCCTGCTGTGGTCCTTCCGCAACCCGACCCACGAGCAGGCCATCGCCCGATACCTCGATGCCCATCACCCCGGCGTGCCCTACACCCTGTCCAGCGAGCTGACACCGGTCTACCGCGAGTACGAGCGCATGGTCACCACCGCGCTGGATGCCGCGGTGAAGCCGCTGGTCGCCGAGCACTTCGACCAACTCGCCAAAGAGTTGGCCGCGCGTGGCCTGCAGCAGCGGATACAGATCATGCAGGTACACGGCGGTTTCCTGTCCGTCGAGGAGACCGGCAAGGCGCCGATCGCCATGTTCAACTCCGGGCCGGTCGGTGGCGTCACCGGCGCGCGGCTGCTCGGCCAGCGACTCGGCCGACGCAGCATTCTCACCGCCGACATGGGCGGCACCAGCCTCGACGCGGCGGCCATCATCGACGGCCAGTTGCGGGTCCTTCCCCGCGCGCAGATCGGTGGGCTGCAGACCAGCCTCACCGCCGTCGACATCGAGACGATCGGCGCCGGCGGCGGCAGCCTGGCCTGGGTCGACGGCCGCGGGGTCATGCGTGTGGGCCCGCACTCGGCAGGCAGCACACCCGGTCCCGCCTGCTACGGCAAGGGAGGCAACCGCCCGGCCGTCACCGACGCCGCGCTCGTCCTGGGCCTGATCAACGCCGGCTACTACCTCGGCGGGTCGGTGCCGCTCTACCCGGAGAAGGCCCGCGAGGCCCTGCGTGCGGAGGTTGCCGGACCGCTCGGCCTGACCGAGGAAGAGGCCGCGGCGGGCATCTACCGGCTGACCGCGTCGCAGCTGGCCAATGCACTGCGCAAGGTCACGGTCAATCGCGGTCACGACCCGCGAGAGTTCACGCTCGTCGGGTTCGGCGGCGCCTGCGGCCTGTTCGCGGCGGCCATCGCGGCCGAGACGGGCGTGAGCGAGATCGTGCTGCCGCGCAACGCGGCGGTCTTCTCCGCCTTCGGGCTGATGCACGCCGACTCGGTCTTCTCCGCCGTCCAAACCTCGCCGTGGACCTTCGACCAACCGGCCGAACTTCTCGAGGAGTCGTTCCAGGCATTGGAGGAACGCACGCGATCGTGGTTCGAGTCCGAGGGCATCCCGCACGATCGGCGCGAGCTCTACCGGGAGGCGGACATGAAGTTCGCCGGTCAGATCTTCGAGGTCACCACCCGGCTGTCCGGTGACCGCTTCGGCGAGCACCACAAAGAAGATCTGCGGCGCCGCTTCATCGCCGACTACGAGGCAGAGTTCGGTTCCGGCACCGCTTGGACCGAGGCGGAGATCCTCCTGGTCAACAGCCGCGTTCGCGGCATCGGCCGTACCGACTCCCAGCACATCCTGGATGACGCCGACGTCGAGGAACACCGCGTCGACCGCAGGCAGATCGTGGACCCGGCCACCGCGGAGCGGATGACCGTGGAGGTGCACCGCGGCTTCCGCACGGTCGGCAAGGCCAAGGGTCCTTGCCTGCTCGAAGAGCCCGACACGACCGTCTTCGTCCCCGCCCGAGCGACCGTCGAGGTGGTCGACGGAGGCCACTTCCTCATCCGCCTCGACAACGCCTGACCGCCCGAAGGAGAGACCGTGGCACCGACCAGCATCCCCGCCGGCTACGACCCCGTGACCCTCGAGGTCGTGCGCATGCGCCTCGACTCCATCGTCGAGGAGATGGGGATCGCCATGATCCGGTCTTCCGGATCACCCGTCATAACCGAGGCCGGGGACCTCAACACCGCCCTCTTCGACGCCCAGGGCCGGATTTGGTCCTACTCCGACTACGTCCAGTTCCACATCGGGTCCGGCAGCGTGGCGGTCCAGAACCTGATCAAGGCTGTCGAGGGAGAGCCGCTGCACCCCGGCGACGCCTTCATCAGCAACGACCCGCACACCGCCGGCGCAAGCCACCCACCGGACACCAACGTCATCTCCCCGATCTTCTACGGCGACGAACTGATCGGCTGGGCCCAGTCCCAGGCCCACCTCGTCGACGTCGGCGGCATGACGCCCGGTGGATTCGCGCCCGCGGCACTGGACTGCTACGCCGAGGCGCTGCGCCTGCCCCCCGGCGTGAAGATCTACGACCGGGGCCAGCCCGTGGAGTCGGTGCGCCGGCTGCTGCTCAACAACGTGCGCGTGCCGGTCCTCTACTGGAACGACGTGCGCAGCCTGGTCGCCAGCAACAACACCGGGATCAAGCGGCTGCTGGCCACGGTGCAGGAGTTCGGCCTCGATCGGTTCCGCGAGTACACCCGGCTGAGTTTCGAACTAGCCGAGCAGGTGGTGCGCGAACGCATCCGGCGGCTGCCCGACGGCGTATACACCGACGACGAGTGGACCGAACACAACGGGCACGACGACGACCTGTTCCGCGTCCACTGCACGATGACCAAGCAGGACGACCACATCACCCTCGACTTCCGAGGCTCCAGCCCGCAGACCGGCGGCTTCGTCAACTGCAGCTACGGCGCGCTGGTCGGCAGCATCGCCACCTCCGTCGTGCCGATCATCGCCTGGGACGTCCCCTTCAACGAAGGTGTCATGACCGCCTTCGACGTCCTGGTCGACGACAACTCGATCGTCAACCCGTCCCCGCCGGCCCCGATCAGCAACGGCCACCTCACGACCGGAGCTCGGGTCAGCCGCCTGGTGACCAAGCTGTTCAACCAGGCATGCCAGCACAGCAGCGACCCGCAGATGCGGCAGCGCAGCCAGGGCGTCTGGGCCGACAGCTGGACCGGCGGCATCTCAGCCGGCAACACCAACGCCGGCGACTTCTTCGTGCTGTTCAACATGGACGGCGGCGGCATCGGCGCCGGTGCCCAGCCAGAGCGGGACGGCCTCGACTGCGCCGGCATGATGACCCAGGTGAACAACGCCCTGCCGGACGTCGAGATGAACGAGATGCTCTACCCGGTGCTCTACCTGTGGAAGCGCCTCAACCTGGCCAGCCCCGGGCACGGCGCATTCCGCGGTGGGTTGGGTCTCGACTTCGCCTGGACGTTGCACGGTGCCGAAACCGTCACCCAGACCGTCTTCTCCCCGAGCGCCCAGGTGCCACCGGACGGGTTTGGTGGCGGACTGCCCGCCGGCGGCTGCGGGCACGAGATCTGGCGGGAGACCAACGTCGCCCAGCTGCTGGATCAGGCCGTCGTGCCGAGCCCGGATGGTCTCAGGTCGAGGAGCCAGGAGCTGCTGGCGATCAACCAGTCAGGCGTGACGATCCGGGCAGGAGACGTCTTCGTGCAGTGGATCGCCGGCGGCGGTGGATACGGCGATCCACTCCTGCGCGACCCCGCCCGCGTCGCCGCCGATCTCGACGACGCCTACATCACCGCCGCAGTGGCCCGAGACGTCTACGGGGTGATCATCGCCGACGGCAAGGTCGACGAGGCTCGCACCGCCGCCCGCCGGGCCGAGCTGCGCGCAGACCGGCTCGGCGGCGTTCAGCCGAGCGTGCCCGTACGCCCAGAAGCGATCGGCACCTCGGCGTCGGCGCCGCGACGGGACGCCGACGGGTGGTACTGCCCGGCCAGCGGATCACGCATCAGCGAGGCAGAGGACTGGCGTACCGACGCTGTCCAGCGGACGACCGGCGCCGCCGCGCGGCTGGGTGAGCTCGGCGTCCGGGTCCGCGATCGACGCGCCGCCCCCGCGGTCCTGATCGACGAGTACTATAGCCCCACCTGCGGAACGTTGCTCGAGACGCGGATCCGCGTCGCCGACGAGCAGCCACTGCCGTCCACCTGACCGATCGCGTCGCGCGAGCATGACCATCCTGCTCGCGCGAACCGTCGGACGGCTCCGGACCGGCAGCGGTCGGCCGCCTCCGCCGAGCCGGTCGGTGACCCTCGCACGGCCGTCAGCTCCACCTCCCCGCGTACGACCGGACCGGGGCCCTGCAGAAGGAGAACTCCCATGACATCTCCGCTCGCCGGCCTGGACGGCTTGCTGGCAGGACGGAACGCGTCGGGCGCACTCGCGGGCGTGGTCGTCCTCGACATCACCCGCGTGGTCGCCGGCCCCTTCTGCTCGCAGATCCTGGCGGACCTCGGCGCGACGGTCGTCAAGATCGAACACCCCAAGGATCCGGACTATGCCCGCGGCTTCCCCCCGTTCTTCGGCGGTGACGAACACAGCGGCTTCAGCGCGTTCTTCGCCCAGTTCAACCGCAACAAGCTCGGGCTTACGCTGGACCTGTCCCAGGAGCAGGGGAAGGAGGTGCTGCGTACGCTGGTCAAGCGGGCACACGTCCTGGTCGAGAACTTCCGCCCCGGCACGATGGACAAACTCGGTGTCGGCGCCGCGGAACTGCGCAAGATCAACCCGGCGCTCGTTTACACGGCGCTGTCCGGGTTCGGGCAGACAGGGCCGTACCGGCGCAGGCCGGCCTACGACAACTCCGCGCAGGCCACCGGCGGTCTGTGGTCCATGAACGGCTACCCCGATCGGCCACCGATCCGGGTCGGGACCATTATCGGAGACCTCGCCGCAACCATGTACGGCGTCATCGGTACGCTCGCGGCGCTCCGCCATGCGGAGGCGACCGGGCAGGGGCAGCTCGTCGACGTCTCGCAGCAGGACTCCGTCCTGAGCCTCACCGAGAACGCAGTCGTCTCATACACGGTGGACGGCACGGTGCCGGCGCCGCTGGGCAACAACCACCCATTCGTCAAGCCCTACGAACTGTACGCGTGCAAGGATGGCTTCGTCTTCTTCGGCGGCTACACCGACAAGTTCTGGCGCCTGACCTGTGCGATGTTCGGGCAGCCGGAGATGGCCGACGATCCCGAGGCCGACACCATGGCGAAGCGGTTCAAGCCTGACGTCTACGAACGGAAGATCAAGCCCCAGCTGCTGGCCTGGTTCGCCGACCGGACGAAGGCCGAGCTGGAGGCGCTCGCCGGCGACCAGGTCCCGCTCTCGGCGATCAAGACGATGGACGAGGTCGTGAACGACCCGCAGATCGCCGCCCGCGACATGATTGTCGACGTCGAGTATCCCGACTTCGGTCCGCTGCGGATGTTCGGGCAACCCATCAAGCTGGGCGTCACTCCCGCTCAGCCTCGGGGTCTGGCACCGCGTGTCGGCGAGCACACCGACGTCCTGCTCCGGGCGCTGGCCGACCTGACCGACGAGTCCATCGCCGAACTTCGCGCGGCGGGAGTCGTCTGAATGACCATCACCCTCGAACGCCACGAAGCGGTCGCAGTCGTCACCATCGACCGGCCGGACAAGCTCAACTCCCTCACCCTGGCGATGTATCAGCAGCTGGGCGACGCCCTGATCGAGGTCCACGCCGACCCCGCGATCGCCGTCGCGGTGCTGACCGGGCGAGGCGGACGAGCCTTCTGCGTCGGCGCCGATCTGACCGAATCGATCCCGGCGCTGGCCGAGGGACGCTTCGACATCTCGGAGTGGGATCACGCCCACCAGAAGCATGTGCAGCAGCGCAAACCGATCATCGCCGCGATCAACGGCCTCTGCCTCGGCGGCGGGTTCGAGATCATGCTCTCGACCGACATCCGCATCGCCAGCACGACCGCCGAGTTCGGGTTGCCCGAGGTCGGTATCGGGGTCGTTCCGGCCGGCGGCACGCTGGTCCGGCTGACCCGCCAGATCCCATACGCCTGGGCGATGCAGCTGATGCTCGGCGGCGACCGCATCAGCGCGGACACGGCCCTGCGGTTCGGCCTGCTCAACGACGTCGTCCCCGCGGACGCGCTGCTCGACACGGCGATGGCGTGGGCGGTGCGGCTGACGCAGAACAGCGGCACGGCGATGGCCGTCGTCAAAGAAGCCGTCCAGTACCTGGCCGACCTGCCCAGTGATCAGGCCTTCCGATACGAGGCCCTGCTGGGGCAGAAGGCGTTCACCTCCGCCGACGCACGCGAAGGCATGTCGGCCTTCTACGCACGTCGTCGTCCGAACTTTCCCTCCCGCACGTACCCGGAGCCGAGCTCGTCATGAACCTGCCCAGCGTGGTCGCGCAGCCCGGCATGCCCGATGCCGTCCGCATCTACGAGGTCGGCCCGCGGGACGGCCTGCAGGCCGAGAAGCACCTCGTCGCCACCGACGTGAAGCTCGAGTTCATCCGGCGGCTACTGGCGGCCGGCCTGCAAACCATCGAGCTGACCAGCTTCGTCTCACCGAAATGGGTACCGCAGCTGGCCGACGCCGCCGACGTCGTCGCTGGCGTCGACCTGGACTCGGCCCGGCACCCGGTCCTCGTGGCCAACGAGCGAGGGCTCGACCGCGCGCTAGCCAGCGGTGTCCGGGAGATCGCCGTCTTCGCCAGCGCCACCGAGTCCTTCGCCAAGAACAACCTGAACCGCTCGGTCGACGAAGCGCTCACCATGTTCGAGCCGGTCGTGCGGCGCAGCCGCGACGCGGGCGTCGCGGTCAGGGGCTACATCTCGATGTGCTTCGGCGACCCCTGGGAGGGACCGGTCGCGCTCGCCAAGGTCGTCCACGTCGCCGAACGGCTCATCGACATGGGCGCGACGAGCCTCTCCCTCGGCGACACGATCGGCGTCGGCACGCCCGGGCACGTGCTCGCGCTCGTCGAACGCCTGGAAGCAGCACGCATCCCGCGTGGCGTCCTGGCCATGCACTTCCACGACACGTACGGACAGGCGTTGGCCAACGTGCACGCCGCGCTGACTGCGGGAATCACGGAGTTCGACGCCTCGGCCGGCGGGATTGGCGGCTGCCCCTACGCACAGAGCGCCACCGGCAACCTCGCCACCGAAGACCTGGTCTGGATGCTCACCGGCCTGGGCTACCAGACCGGCGTCAACCTTGAGCAACTCGTCGAGGCCAGTGTGTGGATGGCGAACCACCTGGGACGGCCGAGTTCCTCCCGCGTGGTGCGGGCCATGGCCTCGACCGACGACCGGGGCCAGGCCTGACGCCCACCAACCGCGGCTACCTCCGCCGGCGCTCAACACCACACGAGGTACGGGTGGAGCCACAGCCCCGCCGTTCTGCCATCATGTCCGATCCAGCGTCCTGAGTCGTTAATTCGAACTTACGACTCAGCACACTAGCTTGTTTTTTAACCTTCGGCTCTCTGGCCTGATGTTTCGCGCTGTCGTGGGTGGACACGAAGACGGCCTTCGGTGATCATGTCGTCTCGCCAAAGAAGAACATGACTCACAACCGAAGGCC
>NZ_JBDPMC010000118.1:0-14974 GCF_039871625.1 Micromonospora sp. B11E3
ACCCGCGGCCGGTGACACCCCAGCGGATGCGACGGATCAACCCGCGGCCGCTCGGGCAACAGCGCGGCGAACTGGTCCCACAACGGGGTCATCAGCCATGATGGAACAACGGGCACGGACACTCCTGGCGATCACGAGGCGTAAGCACCTTTATGATCATGGATGTCCGTGCCCGCCTCGTATCCGGGGCAGCGCGTCTGACCTATTTGCGCGGGCTCTAAGGTCTGAGGATGCGGGCCGGTCGCGGCTCCGACGTACCCCCTGGAGGCTGGACATGGGCGGCGGGCTCTACCGCAGCGCGAACGCCGCGCAGGGCGGCGGTCGGCCGCCGGGCGACGACGCCACCTTCATCTCGGCGGAGCCGCTGAACCAACCCGCCGCCGAGGCCACCGCGCCGCCGCAGGAGGTGGTCGCGGAGACCAGCGCCGCCGCCAACAGCGCGGTGATGGCCATCGGCAGCCTGGTCAGCCGGGGTACGGGCTTCCTGCGCACGCTGGCGCTCACCGCCGCGCTGGGCGGGGCACTGGTCGGCGACGCCTACACGACCGCGCAGATCTTCCCGGGCATGGTCTACGAGTTCCTGCTCGGCGGCATCCTGACCAGCGTCCTGGTGCCGGTGCTGGTGCGTCGGCGCAAGACCGACGACGACCGGGGTCAGGCGTACGCCCAGCGGCTGCTGACGCTGGCGTTGCTGGCCCTGGCCGTGGCGGCGCTGCTCGCGGTGCTCGGCGCCCCGATCCTGACCTGGCTGTACGCGAGCGACCAGCAGACGGGCCACTACACCGACCTGGTCAACGCGCTGGCCAAGCTGATGCTGCCGATGATCTTCTTCACCGGCCTGAGCGCGCTGATCAGCGCGGTGCTGAACACCCGGGGCCACTTCGCCGCCCCGATGTGGGCGCCGATCCTCAACAACATCGTGGTGATCGCCACCGCCGGACTCTACATCGCGATCTTCGGCGCGAAGATCATCGAGCCCGAGGAGATGACCACCGGCCGGATCCTGCTCATCGGCGGCGGCACGCTGCTCGGCGTGGCGATCCAGGCCGCCGGCCTCCTGCCCGCGCTGCGCAAGGTCGGCTTCCGCTGGCGGCTCCGCTTCGACTTCGGCCGGCTCGGCCTCGCCGAACTGGGCCGCCTCGGCGCCTGGATGTTCTGCTACGTCGCGGTCAGCCAGGTCGGTCTGATCGTGGTGTTCAACCTGCTCAGCCGGGCCAGCGGCGAGAAGGCCGCCGGCCCGCTGATCTACAACAACGTCTTCCTGCTGCTGATGATGGCGCACGGCATCATCGCGGTGTCGATCATCACCGCGCTGATGCCGCGGATGAGCGCCGCCGCGGCCGACGGCCGGTACGCCGACCTCGCCGCCGACCTGTCCCGGGGCACCCGGACGGTCACCGCGGTCCTCGCCCCGATCGGGGTCTGCTACGCGGTGCTCGCCACGCCGATCGCGTTCGCCCTGTTCCAGCACGGCGCGTTCACCGAGCAGAACGCCCGGGACACCGTCCCGGTGCTGGCCGTCGCCGCGGTGGCACTGGTGCCGTTCGCGATCAGCCAACTGTTCACCTTCGCCTTCTACGCGCTGCCCGACACCAAGACGCCGGCCATGGTCAACATCCCGGTGGTGGCGCTGCGGGTGGCCGTGCAGATCGGCCTGTTCTCCGCGTTCGCGGCGAGCTTCGCGGCGGCCGGGATGATGCTCGGCAACGCCGTCTCCTACGTCGCGGCGGCGGTCGTCTCGGCGTGGTTGCTGCGCGGTCGGGTCGGCCGGATCGGCCTCGGTGAGATCGTCAACACGTTCCTGCGGGTGGCGGTCGCCACCGCCGGCGCCACGGTGGTCGGGCTGCTGGTGGTGAAGCTGCTGCCCGGCGACGACGCCCCGACGCTGGTCCAGTCGGTCGTGCAGATCGTGGTCGGTGGCGCGGTGATCGGGGGGACGTACCTGGGCCTGGCCATGGTGCTGCGGATCCGCGAGATCACCGAGGTGGTCGGGATGGTCCGGCGTCGCCTCGGCCGTTGACCAGCGGCCCGGAAACCGGCGGCGCGGCGGCCGGCGAGCACTCACACGGAGAGTGACGAGCAGTCAGCAGGCTGGGGATGCGCCTGTGGATAACTCCGCGATTCGCCGCTCAGCGGCCGTACGGCCCTGTGGACAACCAGCCGTACGGCCGAGCATGGCGGGCCGTTCGGGGGGAACCCTGTCGGTGTCATCGGGGCCACCGAGGGGGCGCCACACCGACCCGGCCCCTGCGACGACTACTTGCGGTCAACCTCTAGATTGGCTAGTACATGTGCCAGCAACGTGGCTGACAACGGTCGTAACCGGACGAGCGTCGCAAGTCCCGGCACCTCAGCCGGGTCCGGCGGGAAGATGACATGTCGGGGAGGCGGGCAACCCGGGTAAGGTCGCTCTCGACGGATACGGCTGATCCGGCGTTCGCGTCGACACCGTCGGCCGGTTCCCAAAGAGGCAGAGCGGGAAGCCACATGCCCAGCAGCGCGGGTCCATCGATCGACACGATCACCGAGGGAGGACGGGTGACCCAGGTCGGCGAGGGTCAGGAGGCGGAGGAGATCGCTCCGCCCGTCATGACCTTCGGTGCTCCCACGGCCGGTGAGATCCTCGCCGAGCGGTACGAACTGGTCGAGCACATCAACAACGACAGTGCGGGCCGGTTGGTCTGGCGCGGGGTCGACGTCGTGCTGCGCCGTCCCGTCGCGGTCGTTCTGCGTTACCCGGGTGGCGACTCCGCCACCGAGATGCTCCAGGCGGCCGTCGCGGCCAGCCGGGTCATCCACCCCAACCTGGTCGGCGTCTACGACGCGATCGACGAGGGCGAGCGGGCGTACGTCGTCCGCGAGTGGGTCGACGGCCGCTCCCTGCGGGAACTGGTCGTCGACGGCCCGCTCGACCCGGGCCGGACGACCGCGATCGGCAACGCCGTGGCGAGCGCACTGGCCGCCGTGCACGCCACGGGGATGGTGCACGGCAACGTCCACCCCGGCACGGTCATGATCAGCGATGAGGGCCGGGTGGTCCTCGCCGACGCGCGCACCGACGGCGCCGACAGCCAGGAGAACGACGTCCGCGCGATCGGCGGCGTCCTCTACTTCGCCCTGACCGGGCACTGGCCGCACGCCGAGGCCCCGCTGCACGGCGCCAGGGCCGGGCACGGCCGCGCCGCGATCCCGGACGCCGTGCGGGACGGCAGCGGCACCATCGCCGCTCCCCGCCAGGTCCGCGCCGGCGTGCCGGCCTACCTCGACGACCTCGCCATGGACCTGCTCGACGCGGGGATCGCCCCGCCGTCGTCGGACGTGCTCGCGGCCGAGCTGGCCCGGCTCGACATTCCCGTCGAGGACGACCAGTACCTGGAGCCGACCGGCCCGCTGCAGTTCGCCGCCGAGACCGGCGAGGAGCCGTCGCCGCTGGCGTCGGTAGGCGGGCGGAAGGTGGCGATCGGAATCGCCGGCCTGCTGGCGATCGCGCTGGTCGGCCTGCTCATCGGAATCAGCGCCCTGGGCGGGGACGACAAGGGGCCCCAGACCGAGCCCGTCGCCAGGCCGGCGACCAGTGCCCCCGCCACCGAGGCCCCGGCCCCGACCGAGCCGCGCAAGCTGAACGTCAGCGAGGTACGGATCGTCGACCCGGACAGCAGGCAGCGGAACGAGCTGAACGACGCCGAGAAGGTCATCGACGGCGACCAGGACGAGGGCTGGGAGACGGACACCTACACCCGGCCGAACTTCGGCAACCTGAAGGACGGCATGGGGGTCTGGATCGACCTGGGCGAGCCGCACACCGTGAAGTCCGTCCAGGCCGTCCTCTCCGCCACGGGGGCCTCCGCCCAGCTCTTCGCCGGCACCATCGACCCGCCGCCCACCTCGGCGGGCGACAAGCAGCTGTTCGCCAGCTACCAGAACACCCCGATCGGGCAGCCCTTCGAGCAGCACGACGGCACGAGGATGACCTTCGACGGGTTCGACGCGGACACGAAGTACCGGTACCTGCTGCTCTGGATCACCGAGCTACCGCCGAGCGAGGGCGGCTACAAGCTCGGCGTCCAGGAGATCACGGTCCAGGGGTCGTGAACCGGCGGCCGGGGACGGGGCGCCACGCCGATCGGGCGTGGTGATGGACGGCCACGGCGAGCGGACAACCGCCGCCCCGGCGCGCGGTCCGGGCGGCGCGCCGGTCGCCGTACCCACCACCTCGACGCCGGATGTCGCCCCGACCGACGCCGAGCTGCTGCGCGCCCACGCCGCGGGTGACCGGGACGCCTTCACCGAGCTGTTCCACCGGCACCGGGACCGGCTCTGGGCGGTGGCCCTGCGGACGCTCGGCGACCGTGAGGAGGCGGCGGACGCACTCCAGGACGCGCTGCTCTCCGCCCACCGCGCGGCAGCCCGGTTCCGGGGCGACTCGGCCGTCACCACCTGGCTGCACCGGATCGTGGTCAACGCCTGCCTGGACCGGATCCGCCGCCGGCAGGCGCATCCCACCGTTCCGCTGCCGGACGGGACGCACGGCGCCGAGGGCGGCACGTCCGTCGGCGGTGTGGAGCCTGCCGCCCCGGTGCAGGACCACGACACCGCCCTGGTGGTCCGTCAGGCCCTTGCCGAGCTGCCCGTCGAGCAGCGGGCGGCGCTGGTCCTGGTCGACGTGCAGGGATACCCGGTCGCCGAGGTGGCCCGTATCCTCGGCGTGGCCGAGGGGACGGTCAAGAGCCGCTGCGCCCGGGGGCGTGCCCGCCTCGCCGTGGCCCTCGGTCACCTGCGGACGGGCTCCACCTCCGACGCTCCCGAACCGGGCCGGGACGTGCCCGGCATCACGCGGGGGAACCCCCGGCGCAGCGCGGGCGTCCGATCGGGGTCGGGACGTTCCCGGCGCGACGCCAGCCAGGAGGAATCGTGACTGCCGGGGGGTTCAGGGAGGTCGACCTCGACCTGCTCGCCGACTACCTCGGCGGCGCGCTGGAGGGCACACCGGACGAGGCGCTCGTGGCCCGACTGGTCGAGCAGGACCAGGCCTGGGCGCAGGCCCATGCCGCGCTCGCGCCCGCCCTGTCCCTGGTCGCCGACGACCTCGCCGCCTGGGCCCGGCCGGTCCCCGAGATGCCGCTGGCCGTGGCCGACCGGATCGCCGCAGCGCTGGCCGGCGCCGGTCCGGCAGCGGCGGACGACACGGGCATGGTCGACGGTGTCATGGGCGCACCCGTGGCCGAGGGCACGGACGGGACCACCCGCCCGGCCGGGCGGGGCACGCCGGTGGTGGTGCCCGCACAGCCGGGCTCGCGGCGGGCACCGGTCGGGACGCGCCCGACCACCGGGCGCGGCACCGGCACCGGCCCGGGTCGGCGGCAGCGACGCTGGGCGCGGCTCGCCGGTCCGGTGGCCGTGGCCGCGGCATCGGTGGTCGCGGTGGGACTGGGGATGAACCAGCTCGTCCGCAGCGGTGCCCGGGAGGACGCGTCGACCGTCAGCGAGCGCGCCGGAGCGGCGGCGGATACCAACGGCTCGTTCCGCACGATCGCCGCCCCGCAGCACAGCGACACGGACTGGACGCCCGAGGCGCTGGCCGGCGGCCCGTTGACGCGGGCAGCCGGGCCGACGAAGCTGTTCGGCCAGGAGCAGGGCCCGACACCGATGGGGGCCGAGGAGGACAAGCGCCGCCCGGCCGCCGCCGGACTGGACCGGCTCGCCGGGCAGGACGCCCTGACGGCCTGTCTCGCGGCGGTCAGCGTCGAGCACGGCGCGGGCCAGCTCACCGTCGACATGGTCGACTACGCCCGCTTCCAGGGCGCTCCGGCACTGGTCGTGCGCTTCCTCGACCCGTCGATGCAGCGGTGGGCCTGGGTGAGCGGCCCCGAGTGCGGCGTACCCGGGTCCGGTGCCGACACGCGCTACCGCACGCGGGTAGGGTGAGGTCCCGGTTCGCCGGGTGGCCGTCCCCGGGGGCGACCAGCGGGGTGAGCGGCCCGGTGGGGTCGACGCGGAGTGGTGCGAGAACGTCCGCCACGTGACGTGACCCACCGGATGACCGACTCGGGAATCCCCACTTCGTACGATGACGTTCTGCAAGTCATGTAGCCGGCGTTCGTGCGGCGCCGGTTCTCCGACCGGCATCGGTGCGCGTGCCGATGGCGACCACACACATCGGGAGACGGCAGTGGACGAGGTCCGCAACCTGATCATCATCGGCTCCGGGCCGGCCGGTTACACGGCGGCGGTCTATGCCGCGCGCGCCAACCTCAAGCCCCTGGTCATCGAGGGCGTTCAGTCCGGCGGTGCGCTGATGACGACCACCGAGGTGGAAAACTTCCCCGGCTTCGCGGACGGCATCCTCGGTCCCGAGCTGATGGACAACATGCGCAAGCAGGCCGAGCGGTTCGGCGCCGAGTTCCTCACCGACGACGTCACCCGCGTCGAGCTCAGGGACACCGGCGAGGTGGGCTCGGACGCGGTCAGCACCGTCTGGGTGGGCGAGACGGAGTACCGGGCCAAGGCCGTGATCCTGGCCACCGGCTCGGCCTGGCGACCGCTGGGCGTGCCGGGCGAGCAGGAGTACCTCGGCCACGGCGTCTCGTCCTGCGCGACCTGCGACGGCTTCTTCTTCCGCAACCAGCACATCGTGGTGGTCGGCGGCGGCGACTCGGCGATGGAGGAGGCCAGCTTCCTCACTCGGTTCGCCGACTCGGTGACCATCATCCACCGCCGCGACTCCTTCCGGGCCAGCAAGATCATGGCCGAGCGGGCGCTGGGCAACGACAAGATCAAGGTCGAGTGGAACTCGGTGGTCGAGGAGGTCCTCGGCGCCGACGGCAAGGTCTCCGGCGTACGGTTGCGCAACGTGCACACCGGGGAGGCCAAGGTTCTCGACGTCACCGGCGTCTTCGTGGCGATCGGCCACGACCCCCGCAGCGAACTCTTCCGCGGCCAGGTGGAACTGGACGACGAGGGGTACGTGAAGGTGCAGGCACCGAGCACCCGGACCAGCATCCCGGGCGTGTTCGCCGCCGGGGACGTGGTGGACCACACGTACCGTCAGGCGATCACCGCGGCCGGGACGGGCTGCGCCGCCGCCCTGGACGCCGAGCGCTTCATCGCGACGATTGCGGGCTGAGGCCCGGCGCGTGGCGCGCGAACGAGGAAAGAACGACAACCGTAGTCCCGGAGGAGGGTCATAGTGGGAGCGACAAAGGCGGTCACGGACGCCAGTTTCGCCACGGACGTGCTGAGGTCCGACAAGCCGGTGCTCGTCGACTTCTGGGCCGAGTGGTGCGGCCCGTGCCGCAAGGTCTCGCCGCTGCTCGAGGAGATCGCCGGCGAGATGGGCGACCAGGTCACCATCGTCAAGCTCAACATCGACGAGAACCCCGAGACCGCCCGCGCCTACCAGGTGATGTCCGTGCCGACGCTGACCGTGTTCAAGAACGGCGAGCCGGTCCAGTCGATCGCCGGCGCCAAGCCGAAGGGCGAGCTGGTCAGGCTGATCCAGTCCGCGCTCTGACGGACGCGTACCCGAAACCCCGCACCCGAACGGTGCGGGGTTTCGCGTTTGCGGCCTCGACCTCGCCCGACACCGCCACCTGGGCCGGTCGGAGCGCATAACCTCAACCCGGGGCGGCCGGCGGATCGGCCACGGCGCGCCCGGTGGGCGTCCGACCGCAGACCCCTCCCGCGGCGCGGGGTGGGCTGCCGGCATACGTGCGGAAGGGGGTCGAGGGTGCGTCCGATCCGACCCGGTGACCGGGGACCGGCGGTGACCGAAATCCGCAGCGTCCTGACCGGCCTCGACCTGCTCACCTCCGGAACCCAGCCCGGCGGTGACGAGTTCGACGCCGAGATCGAACGCGCCGTCCGGGCGTTCCAGCAGTCCCGGGGGCTCAGCGTCGACGGCCGGGTCGGCGCGGAGACCTGGCGGGCCCTGGACGCCGCCCGCTGGCGGCTGGGCGCGCGCACCCTCTACCACGCCGTACCGGAGCCGCTGACCGGCGAGGACGTCCGCTCGCTCCAGGAACGCCTGCTCGAGATGGGGTACGACGTCGGCCGTGCCGACGCCATCTACGGCATCCGCACCTCCCGCGCGGTGGCACAGTTCCAGCGGGAGATGGGGCTCCTGCCGGACGGTTCCTGCGGCCCGCACACGATGGGGGCGCTACGCCGCCTCGGGCGCAAGGTCGTCGGCGGCCGGCCGCAGTGGCTGCGCGAGTCCGACGCCATCCGGCAGGCCGGGCCCACCCTGGTGGGGCGGACCGTGGTGATCGACCCGGGGCACGGCGGCACCGACCCCGGAGTGGTGGTGCCGGACGGTCCGCTGCGCTGGACGGAGGCGGACCTGGTGCACGACCTGGCCAGCCGGCTGGAGGGGCGGCTGGCCGCGGCGGGCGTACGGGTGCAGCTGACCCGGGGACCGGCATCGGGAAGCTGCCTGCCCGACGTGGAGCGGGCGCAGTTGGCCAACTCCCTGGGCGCGGACGTGTTCATCTCACTGCACGCCGACGGCCACGCCAACCCGGCCGCGGAGGGGGTGGCAACCTACCACTACGGCACCGACAACGGGGTGACGTCGGCGACGGGCGAGCGACTGGCCGGGCTGGTACAACGGGAGATCGTTGCGCGGACGGGCCTGCGGGACTGCCGTACCCACGCCAAATCCTGGGAGCTGCTGCGACTGACCCGGATGCCGGCGGTCCGGGTGGAGGTGGGCTACCTGACGTCACCGGCGGACCGGGGGCGGCTGGTCGACCCGCGGTTCCGGGACCGGGTCGTCGAGGCGATCGTGGCCGCCGTCCAGCGGATGTACTTCCCGATCGAACGGGACGTCCCCACCGGGTCGATCGACGTCAGCGAGCTGCGCGCGGCGATCGCCGCGAACCGGGTGGGTACGGCCGAGCAGGGGCTGATCCGCCGGGCCGGCTGACGCGCCGGGCCGGCTCAGCCGGCGGTGGACCGGGTCGCCGGGGCGGGTCGGACCGGCCTGAGCAGCGTCTCCGGGCTCATCGAGCCGAGCAGCTTCTCCAGCGCGTACTCGACGTCGGACTTCCAGCTCAGCGCCGTGCGCAGCTCCAGCCGGAGGCGCGGGTAGCGGGGGTGCGGGCGGACGGTCTTGAAGCCCACCGAGAGGAAGTAGTCGGCGGGCGCGACACAGGCGCCGGGCCGCTCGACGTCGTCGCCGAACTTCGCGTCGCCGAACGCCTCGATCGCCTTGATCCCCCGCTTGGTGAGATCTCGGGCCACGCCCTGGACCAGCATCCGGCCCAGCCCGCCGCCGGCGAAGGGAGCGACCACGTGCGCCGTCATCAGCAGCGCCGCGTCGGCCGAGACGGGGGAGGTCGGGAACGCCATCGAGCGCGGCACGTAGGCCGGCGGGGCGTACATGACGAAGCCGGCGGGCATCCCGTCGACGTAGGCGAGCTTGCCGCAGGAGCCCCACTCCAGCAGCGTCTGGGAGACCCAGGCCTCCTTCTCCAGGCCGGGGTCACCCGCGGCGCAGGCCCGGTCGGCCGAAACCGGATCAAGCTCCCAGTAGACGCACTGCCGGCAGGGACGGGGCAGGTCTTCCAGGGTGTCGAGGGTCAAGCTGACCAGTCGTCGCGACATTGGCGCATCCCCACAATAGGCTCGAAGCTGAGACCAGCGCGGAACAACGCCGCCGCCTCTCGGTGCCCCCGACGAGCGATCGTACGCCGCCAGCCGACGGTATGGGAGGGGACGCGCGAACGCAGCCCCGGAAGCGCGCCGCAGCCGTCCGTGGCCCCGCCGGTCGGCGCGATCCCGGCGGCCGGGTTCTCCGGTCCGGGATGTGGACGTACGTCACGGGGTGGAGCCGCCGGTCAGGAGCAGGGACTACGATCGGGAACCAGCGTCCCGAGTCGGACCGTCGACCTGCGCATTACGAGTGCGTCGCCCAGCCGGCGCGTCGTCATGGTCTGCGGCCTCCTGGGTACCCCTGGTGGCGGGAGCCGCCCGACACGCGATCGAGGTGATGTCATGACGGGCACGACACTCGACGACTACACCGACCGGTACGCCCGCCGCGTCCGGGGCATGACCGCCTCGGAGATCCGCGCGCTGTTCGCGGTGGCCAGCCGGCCCGAGGTGGTCTCCCTCGCCGGCGGCGCGCCGTACATCGCCGCGCTGCCGCTCGACGCGGTCGGCGAGATGCTCGGCCGGCTCGGCTCCGAGCACGGCGTCACCACCCTGCAGTACGGGATCGGCCAGGGCACCCTGGAGCTGCGCGAGCGGATCTGCGAGGTGATGGCGCTCTCCGGCATCGACGCGTCCTGCGGCGCCTCTCCGGAGGACGTGGTGGTGACCGTCGGCGGGCAGCAGGCTCTGGACCTGGTGGCCCGGCTCTTCCTCGACCCGGGTGACGTGGTGCTCGCCGAGGGGCCGACCTACGTCGGCGCCCTCGGGGTGTTCCAGGCCGCCCAGGCGCAGGTGGTGCATGTGCCGATGGACGACGAGGGGCTGATCCCCGACGCCCTGGAGGCAGCCGTCACCGAGCTGGCGCGGGCCGGCCGGCGGGTGAAGTTCCTGTACACCATCCCGACGTACCAGAACCCCGCGGGCGTGACGCTCAGCGAGGAACGGCGTGAACGGGTCCTCGACATCTGCGAGCGCGCCGGTCTGCTGGTGGTCGAGGACGACCCGTACGGCCAGTTGGGCTTCGAGGGGGACGCGCCGCGGCCGCTGCGGGCCCGGCGCCGCGACGGCGTCTTCTACCTCAGCACCTTCTCCAAGACCTTCGCCCCCGGCCTGCGTGTGGGCTGGATCCTCGCCCCGCACGCCGTCCGCGACAAGCTGGTCATCGCGAGCGAGTCGCAGATCCTCTGCCCCAGCGGCTACGCCCAGGCGGCGGTCTCGACCTACCTCGGCACCATGCCGTGGCGGGAGCAGCTCAAGGTGTACCGGGAGGTCTACCGCGAGCGCCGCGACGCCCTGCTCACCGCGCTGGAGGATCTGATGCCGGAGGGCACCACCTGGACCAGGCCCGGTGGCGGCCTCTTCGTCTGGGCGACCCTGCCCGACGGGCTGGACTCGAAGGCGATGATGCCGCGGGCCATCGCGGCCCGCGTGGCGTACGTGCCGGGGACGGGCTTCTACGCGGACGGCACCGGCGGCGGCCACATGCGGCTCAACTTCTCCTTCCCGTCCCCGGAGCGGATCCGCGAGGGCGTGCGCCGCCTGGCCGGCGTGATGGAGCAGGACATCGCCACGCGGCGGGTCTTCGGTGCGGTGGGGCTGCCCAACGTACGGCGCGGGCGGGCCGGCTCGGACGCCCCGGGACCCGACTTGGCATGATTCCGGCATGGCCGTGACCCCTGCCGAGCGAACCGTGACCGATCCCGCCCTGACCGACGAGCTGCACGTACTGGTGCTCGCCGGCGGTCTGTCGTACGAGCGAGACGTCTCGCTGCGGTCCGGCCGTCGGGTGCTCGACGCGCTCCGGGCGGTGGGAATGGACGCGGTGCTACGGGACGCCGATGTCGCCCTGCTGCCGGCGCTGGCCGCGGACCCTCCGGACGCGGTGGTCATCGCCCTGCACGGGGCGACCGGCGAGGACGGCTCGCTGCGCGGCGTGCTCGACCTCTGCGACGTCCCGTACGTCGGCTGCGACGCCCGGGCCTCCCGCCTCGCCTGGGACAAGCCCTCCGCGAAGGCGGTGCTCCGCGAGGCCGGCATCCCCACGCCGGACTGGGTCGCCCTGCCGCACGACCGTTTCTCGGAACTGGGCGCGGTGGCCGTGCTGGACCGGATCGTCGACCGGCTGGGGCTGCCGCTGATGGTGAAGCCGGCGCAGGGCGGCTCCGGGCTGGGCGCCGCGGTGGTCCGGGACGCGGCCGCGCTTCCCGCCGCGATGGTCGGCTGCTTCGGGTACGACTCGACGGCGCTGGTCGAGCGGTACGTTCCCGGCATGGACGTCGCGGTCTCGGTGGTCGACCTCGGGGCCGGGCCGCAGGCCCTGCCCGCCGTGGAGATCGTTCCCCGCAACGGCGTGTACGACTACGCGGCCCGGTACACGGCCGGCCGGACCACCTGGCACGCCCCGGCCCGGCTCGACCCGGAGGTGGCGAGCAAGGTGGCCGACGTGGCCGTTGCCGCGCACACCGCGCTCGGGCTGCGGGACCTCTCCCGGGTGGACCTGATCGTCGACGCGGACGGCCAGCCGCACGTGCTGGAGGTCAACGTGTCACCGGGGATGACCGAGACCTCCCTGCTGCCGCTCGCGGTCCAGGCCGCCGGCCTGGACTTCGGCCGGGTACTCGGGTCGCTGGTGACCCGGGCCGCCGCCCGCC
The DNA here is from genome assembly GCF_039871625.1 of Micromonospora sp. B11E3. Taxonomy (NCBI): domain Bacteria; kingdom Bacillati; phylum Actinomycetota; class Actinomycetes; order Micromonosporales; family Micromonosporaceae; genus Micromonospora; species Micromonospora sp. B11E3. The sequence goes on from NZ_JBDPMC010000118.1 coordinate 12,303, forward strand.
GAGTCTGACTTCCGGCGGGCGGACACGCACGGCCGGTCAACGCCGGCTCACCGGTCGACGGGCGCCTCCTCGTCGGCCGGTTCCGCGATCTCCCCGGCCGCCTCGATGACCCCGACGGTGTTCTCGGCGCCAGCGCTGTTCTCGGCGCCAGCGCTGTTCTCGGCGCCTGCACTGTTCTCGGCGCCAGCACTGTTCTCGACGCCAGCACCGTTCTCGGCGCCGGGCGGCGAAGCGGACAGGCTGGAGGGTGCCTGCCACTGGATCCGGGGCGGCTCGGCCAGCGGTCGGCCGCCGAACTCGGCCAGCCAGGCGGCCACCAAGGCCAGGTTCTCCCGCCACTGCGCCTCGGAGATCGGCGGGAGGATCGAGTCCCACAGCGACAGGAACGTCCCCCGCAGTTGAAGCCGCCCATACGGGCGGGCGAGGAACCACAGGTGCAGGTGCGCCGACCCGTCGCCCCAGCGGTTCACATGGACCCGGGCGACGCCGTCCAGGGAGCGGATGGCCCGCTCCAGGCGGACCGTCATCACCCCGAGTTCCGCGGCCAGGAGGTTGGGCAGATCACCGAGGTCGAGGTGGGAACGGGACTCCAGGATCAGCACCATCGGCAGCCCGGTCGGCCGGTCCATGGCGCGGACCCGCCACCGCTCGCCCACCCAGATATACGCCTCGTCGGGCGCGGTGCACGCGGTGCACTCCCGGTCCTCCTCGCCCTTGCGGGGAGGTTCCACCGGGACCGGATCGTCGAGTTGCTTGACGCGGAGATCGCCCTCGAAGGGGAAGGAGGGCCAGGAGGTGAAGTCGGGGACTGAGGGAGGGGTGTCCTGCACGACGCTGACCCTAACCGAGCGGACCACCGCTGTCCCTACCTGATTCGTCCACCGCCGCCTACTCCACCACGCCAGTTTCACCCCGCAATCGGGGTGCTGATCCGGGCGCCGACCGCCGTCGTCCACACGTTATCCACAGGCGCCTGAGGGAAGCTGTAGGCCGCTCCATCCACAGGCTGACGCGGGTTTTCACACGGGGTTTCACGTGAAACGGTGCGGGCCTGTGGACAACGGCTGTGGATAACGACGAGCGGTGGGGCGAACGCTGTGCACAGGCTGGGGCGCCCCCACGCCCCGCTCCCTCGTACCGGCACTCCCGACAGGTGATCCAGTCGCGGTGAGGGCGGTTCGAGCTTCGTCGGTGACCGCTGGAATGCCGTGGGCGTTGCGACCCTCCGCGTACTCGCCACGCGGCCAAGAGCGCCGTTTCACGTGAAACCGGCAGAGGCCATTGAACGGGGGTCCGGCTTCGTACGGGTACCCCGGAGGCCGTCGGGCCACCCCGGCCGGGATGCGGGCCAAGCCAGTCTCGCCTTGCTTGGCGGCTATGCCCGCCTCAGTCGGGCGGCTCCCCTTTGGGGCGGGCCTGCCCAGCCCCGACGCTCAGCGCCGACGGCAGGTCTGTGTGTCGACGGTGAGGCCGGCGCGTAGCCGGCTCGGCTCGGGTCGCCCGGGCGGCTTTCTGGGCGGTTGAGCGCGTCTGCCGTGGGCAGGGGCGGGTCAGGCTCAATACCGATAGTGCGTCACCCTCTCTGCGCCAGGTACGGGCGGGTGCCCGACGCACCAGCGGGGTGGTCGCGCCGAGCCCGGTGACGACGACGTCGGACGGGCGACCAGCCCCCCGGCCGCCGCCTCTCTGGGGCAAGGTGGCGTCCTGCTGTGAGGAGGCCGACCAGCGCCGTGAGAGGTTGCTCAACATCTGCTCGGCATCAGGAGCCCGGCAGTAGTCCTGACAGTCCTCGGTCAAGGCAAGCACCCGTCACACCGGCACGTCTTCACCCCGTACGGTCTCGCAGAGCCCCGTACGGCCAGGCCCCTGTCTGACCCGCGCGGCATCCGCACAAGCCAGCGGGGCCCGCACGGCTCCGTAGGGCCCAACAGGGCCTCCCACGGCTCCGTAGAGCCCCGTACGACTCGGGGCCACTTCCGGGGACGATGGCGGAGGCAACGAGCCTCTACGCCGGCCTCCGCGCTGCTGCCGCCGGACCAGGCACCGGGGGGCACCCGCAGGATCGCGGGTCGGGAAATGGCCCGCTTCGGCCTCCCCGGACCGATCCGATCACGCCGCCCCCGCCGCAGACCTCACCCGCGCCAGCGATGGCCCCTCCCGCGCCGACGCCACCCGCACTGGTCCCTTCTTCCGGCAAGGCCGGCAAGCACCCGGGCACCCGCCGGGCCGGTCGCTCGCTGACAACAGCGCCGACGGGGAAGCCGCCGGGCTGATGCGCGCGTCGGCGCCGAGCGCCGGTCCGCCACCCGCTGCGTCCCGGCGCCGTACGCGGCTTCCGTTTCACGTGAAACCGGCCTTCGGTCGACTCCTGCGGATCGCGCACACGTATACCGCTTCCCGCAAAGCCGCGAGGGCCCCTTCCGATCAAGCCGCAATCTCGCACCGAGCGGTCCGATGGGGGCCATCGTTCATCCTCCCGAGCCGTGCAGGGGTTCGCCGTAGTGGTCGTAGCCACGAAGGAACCCGACTATCGGCATGGGGACTCCTGTCAAGGGTCAGGACGAAGTCCTGTCCGATGGCCTTGAGCTCTCCTTGTGGGCGGACAGCAGAAATCCATGCTGGTGGTCAGGTGATCTCCGTGTGGGTGGTCAGGTCAAGGCGTGCACCCCCTT
>NZ_JBDPMC010000119.1:0-14960 GCF_039871625.1 Micromonospora sp. B11E3
TTGATCATGCTCGCAGCTCTTCACTTGTGACCATCCGAACTAGACACTCAGATGATCACTGACGGGCTGCGAGCCCTTCACTCTCGGGTCGGCTCAGCCACAAACCCCGCTCAAGTTCGAAGAGCCGGCATGAGGGCCGATTCGTGGCTGCTCGGTGGCTGCTCGGAGGTCGGGGAACCGACGCGGAGGTGCCGGGACGCAGCCGGATTTTCTGCCTATCAGGGGACCCCTTCACCGATCGACGGCCGTAGATGGCCAGACTTGGGCCATTTAGTGCGTGCCGTGAATCGCGTTGAGAGCGGCGTGGAGCTCGTCGGGTAGGGGGTCGGCTGCGGTGATGGTGTGTTCGCCGGCCCGGATCTGGATGGTGCGGTAGCGGCGGGCGGTGGTGACGAAGCCATGATCCACATCGCCTCGATCGACAACCTCGCCAAACGCATAACGGGCGAGGCAACACCAACCTGGCGGGGTACGTACTAGCCTCACAAGCCGCAAAAGGCGTGAACCAAACGCCCTCTCAGAGGGCGGTCTCACCGCCCCCACCGACAGCGCCGCTCCCGCCTCAAAGCACCTCGAGGCTGTCCCGCTTCTCAGCCCAGGCTCCCCGCGCTGCGGTGTCCGGAGCGCTTTTCCTTGACCACCAAGGCTCCCGCCGCCCCGGAGGGTGACGGGAGCCCTTTTCGCGGTCAGTCGAGGGCCGGCTCGGGGACACCGGCGTGGGCCGGGGTGGCGGCGACCTTCGGCGGTCCGGCGGTGCCCGTCCGCAGGCGCCGGCGCAGGACCGCCACCCACCAGACGAAGCCGAAGCCCAGGACAACCAGGACGGTGATCGCGTTCTGGTTGTTGACTTCGGGAACCGTCAGGGCGGCGATCACCGCTACGCAGTAGGCGGCACCCAGGGCCACCACCGCCGGGAGCCAGCGGCCCAGGGAGAAGACGCCCTCGCCGGCCGCCGGGATGCGGCCGGACCGGTGGGCGATCCAGGCGGCGGCCAGGGTCAGCGCGTAGGTCAGGTAATAGGTGAGGCCCACCATCGCGTAGATCTTGCCGACCAGGCCTTCATTCAGCAGATTCAGGCCGATGGCGATCGCCGCCACCAGGATGATGGCGTTGATCGGGGCCCTGGTGCGGGAGCCGACCGCCTGCAGGGCCGTCGAGCCGGGGAGCATGTTGTCCCGGGACAGGGCGAACGTCATGCGGGTGGCCACGGCCATGTTGGCGATCAGGCAGGCGAAGATCGAGGCGAACGCCACCACGAGCAGCAGGGCCCGGGCGAAGCCGCCGACCTGTTCGCCGACCAGGCGGAACACCGGGTTCTCGGCACCGGCGAAGAACTGTTCGGGCGCACTCGGCATGGCCATGGCCAGCAGGGCGAAGACGGCGAAGCCGATGACACCGGACCAGATGACCGCGCGGAACATGGCCCTTGGGGCGGCCCGGCGCGGGTTCTGCGTCTCCTCGGCCAGGTCAGCGGCGCCCTCCCAGCCCAGCAGCACGTAGACCGGCAGCAGCGCGGCGAGGGAGATGCTGGTCAGGCCGACCGCGTTGCCGTTCAGCGAGGTCGTGTCGGTCAGGATGGCCGGGCCCTGGGTGTGCTTGAAGGCGAATACCACGCCGGCCAGCAGGACGATGCCGAGCAGGACCGTGCCGACCAGTTCGATCGAGGCGCCGATGTTGTTGATCCGGCTTGCAGCCCGTACGCCTATGATGTTGATGATCGCGACCAGGACGGTGCAGCCGATGCTGAGCGCCTGCACCTGGTGCGGGGTCGGGTCGGCCCATATCTCGGGGGCGAAGACCGCGCCCAGGCCGGCCGCGGTACCGGCCGTGCCGGCGAAGAACGAGATCAGCGCGATCCAGCCGGTAAACCAGCCGAAGTTCGGGCCGACCAGGCGGCTCGACCACTGGTAGGCGTAGCCGGTGATGGGCAACCGGCCGGCCAGGTGGGCGTAGACGGCGACCAGCAGCAGCACGGCCGGGAGCACCAGCAGCCAGAGCAGCACGGCCGAGCCGCCCAGTTCGTCGAAGGGTGACTTGTACATGCTGATCACGCCGGTGTTGATGGAGACCATCGAGAAGGCGAGCGCGAACGCGGTGAACGAGCTCATGCTGCGGCTGAGCTTCTGCTCGTAACCCAGATCGGCGAGGTCGGCCTCATCGGATCGCTCAGTCACGGCCGTACCTCCGCTCCACCTCGGTCAACGCCTCGTCCAGCACGTCCAGGGAGCGTGCCAGCAGCTCATGGCTGATGTCCAGGGGTGGCTTGATCTTGATGAGGTTGCCGAGCCCGGCGTACCTGTTCTCGCCGAAGATGACTCCGCGCCGCTGAGCCTCGAGGAAGACCCCGCGGGTCTCCTCCGTGGCCGGCTCCTTGGTCACCCGGTCGCGGACCAGTTCGATGCAGACCATCAGGCCGGGGCAGCGCACGTCGCCGATCAGCGGGTGGCGCTCCTTCATCTCCAGCAGCCGCCCGGTCGCGTACCGGCCGTGCTCGGCGGCGGTCTCGCTGAGCTTGTCGTCGAGGATGGCCCGCACGGCGGCCAGACCGGCCGCGATCGAGATCGGGAACTGGCCGAACGTGAGCTGATCGTCGCCCGACCTGAAGGTGGCCAGCTCGGCCCGGGTGAGCACGCCGGCGAGGGGGAAGCCGCCGCCGACACCCTTGCCGAAGACCAGGATGTCCGGCCGGATGTCGTAGAGGTCGCTGGCCCAGATCGCGCCGGTACGACCCAGGCCGGACTGCACCTCGTCGACGATCAGCAGGATGTCGTACTCGTCGCAGATCTGCCGCAGCCCGCGGTGCCAGGCTGGCAGGAACTCGTTGTGCCCGCCGTTGCCCTGGATCGGCTCGTAGACGATGGCCGCCACTGGCCCGTCGGTGCCCCTGTCCAGCACGTCGCGGATTAGGCCGAGGGTGAGCTCGGTGTCCTGCTCGGGGGTCAGGCCGGCCCGCGGGCGGTAGAGGTCGGGCCGGGGCAGGCGCAGGAACCGGGCCTGGATCGGGCCGAACGGGTTGTCCGGGTGGGGCCAGCTCGCCGCCATCGTGGTGATCGACCGGCCGTGGTACGCGTCGTGCAGGATCGCGATGTGCTGCGCGCCGGGCCGGTTGCGCATGGCCAGCTTCAGCGCCATCTCCACGGCCATCGAGCCGTGCAGGGTGAAACCGACCCGGTCCAGGCCGGCCGGCGCGATGGAGACGAGCAGCTCGGCCAGGTCGAGCAGGGCCGGGGTGTGGAAGGTCGGGCGGGCGTGGGTGATCGCGCGGGTCTGCTCGATCGCCGCCTCGATGACCCGGGGGTCGTTGGCGCCGAGATTGTTGGACCAGGCCTGGGCGGTGCAGTCGATGTAGCTGATGCCGGCGTCGTCCCAGACCAGCGAGCCCTCGGCGCGGACCAGGGTCAGCTTGGTGGGGTCGCCGCCGGCCGGCTCGTGCAGGAGAAGGGTCTTGGCGTGCTCGCGATTTGCTGCGGTATCTACCATGAACGGCCATCCGATCCGATTCGGTGCTGAGGGATGACCGAAGACTAGAAACGCCGGCGATACCAGGGGAAAGACCGAGTTTCATAGGCTTTATAGATGCTGTCTATGAACGTGACGCTCCGGCACCTGCGGTGCTTCGTCGCGGTCGCCGAGACATTGAGCTTCACTCGAGCCGCCGAGCGCCTGCACATCGCGCAACCGTCGCTGAGCTACACGATCCGGCAGCTCGAACACCATCTCGGGCTGATGCTGCTGGAACGTACCACCCGCGCCACGGTGCTGACCCGCGAGGGCGTCGCGTTCCTGGCCGAGGCGCGGGCCGTGCTCGACCGCTTCGAGGAGGCGATGGCCACCGCGTCCCGGATCGCCCAGGGGCAGGCCGGCCGCCTGCGCCTCGGCTACCTGATCGGTGCGGCTGTCGAGTACGTGCCGGTGATCCTGCAGGCGTTCACCGAGCAACACCCCGACGTCAAGATCGAAGTGATCGAGTACGACTTCAGCGCGCCCAACGGCGGCCTGGACACCGGCGACACCGACGTGGCCATCGTGCGTCCCCCGCTGCACGGCGTCCGCGACGTCACCACCCGTACGCTGCTGGCCGAGCGATGTTTCGCCTGCGTGCCGGCCCGGCACACGCTGGCCGCCCGGTCCGAGGTGGACGTCCACGAGCTGCTGGCCGAGCCGATCGTCGCCGCGCCCGGCGAGGGCACCTGGCGCGACTACTGGATCCTCGACGCCTACCGCACCGAGCCGGCCACGGTCGTCCACGAGGCGGCCACTTTCGAGGCGGAGTTGCAGGCGATCGCTTTCGGCCGGGGCATCTCGATCGTCCCGGAGACCGCCCCCCGCCTGTACGCCCGCCCCGGCGTCGTCTTCGTCCCGATCACCGGCATGCCCTCTTGCGAGGTAGCGGTGGCCCACCGCGCCGGCGCTCCACCCGCCGCGGCGGCGTTCGCCCAGGTCGCTCTGGATGTGGTGGATGGCCGGCGCTACCGCAAACGACTCGAACTGCCGTAGGCGACGACATCGGGTTGCAGTGCTAGGGCGCGTATTTGGTTGTGATCAAGGAGTGCCGCGTGAGGTCCTTGATCCAGATCATCGAGGCGCGGAGGTGTAGACCGGCGAGGTAGCTCTCGGGGGTCTTGTCGTACCGGGTGGCGATGCCTCGCCAGGCCTTCAGCTTGTTGATCAGGCGCTCGACGGTGTTCCGCTCCTTGTAGAGGTCGGCGTCGTGGTTGACGGGTCGGCCGCCCTGGCTGCCCTTCTTCTTCCGGTTCGCGGCCTGGTCCCTCGGGGATGACTGCCTTGATGTGGTGTTCCCGTAGGTAGGCGCGGTTGCCGCGGGACGAGTAGGCCTTGTCGCTGGCGACCGCGTCAGGCCGGGTGCGGGGGACCGGCGACATCCGCGAGGCCGACACCGCCGTCTCCGGGTAGGACTTTTCGGTGTACGTCCGTCCAACGCGCCGGTGAGCCAGGGTTGTGCGGGCGAGTATGAGCGGTATGGGACTCCGGGGAGGCGGTGAGGTCGGCCGGGACCTGTTGCAACGCCGCTAGGACGTGCGACAGGCCAACCGAGCAGGTGCACGCCAACGCCGAGGCGGGCGCCTGGCAGCCCACCGACGAGGACCTGGACGCGCTCGACGCCCTCCTCTGACCGGGCTTTCCGCTGCCCCGGTGCCGTACCGACGGCGCCGGGGCAGCCGGCTCTCCGGCGGCAGCCCGACGGCGCGAAACGCGGGCGGTCGAGGGAAAAGCGTCACCCACCCTTGGCGGATCCGGTGGAACACCGTACGGTAGGCCGCAAGTGACCCACGGGAGCCCGGTGCGTACCGGGCTGAGAGGGGGGCTGTAAGCCCCCGACCGTCGAACCTGATCCGGGTAATGCCGGCGCAGGGAGGAGTGTTGCCGTGCCGTCCCTGGGACGACTGCATCTGATCACCGACACCCGGCCGGGGCGGGATCCGCTCGGCGTGCTGCGGGCCGCCCTGCCGGTGGCCCGCGCCGAGCTGGTCGTCCAGGTCCGGGTGGAGGACGACGCCACCGACCGGGAGGCGTACGAGCTGGCCCGCCAGGTGGTCGCGCTGTGCCGGCCGTACGGGGCGACGTGCCTGGTCAACGACCGGCTGCACGTGGCGCTGGCGGTGGACGCGGCGGGTGGCCACGTCGGCGCCGACGACCTGCCGGTGCGGGCGGCCCGCCAGGTGCTCGGCGCCACCGCCGTGCTCGGCGCGACCGCCCGGGAACCGGTGGCCGCCGCCGAGGCGGTCGCCGCCGGGGCGAGCTACCTGGGCGTCGGCCCTTGCCACGCCACCACCACCAAGGCCGGGCTGCCCGAGCCGATCGGCCCCGCGGGGGTACGCGCGGTCGCCGGAGCGGTGGACGTGCCGGTCATCGCGATCGGCGGGGTGACCGCCGCGTCGGTGCCGGCGCTGCGCGCCGCCGGGGCGTACGGGGTGGCGGTGGTCGGGGCGATTTCCGCCAGCCCCGATCCCGCACGCACGACTGCTGACCTGATCGAGGCCCTGACGTGCTGACCCGACCGGACGTCGCTGTCGTGGGGGCGGGACCGGTCGGGCTGGCTGTCGCGTGGCGGTGCGCGTCTCGGGGACTGCGCGTGACGGTGCACGATCCTGCCCCTGGTACGGGCGCGTCGCACGTGGCGGCCGGGATGCTCGCGCCGGTCGCCGAGGCGTACTTCGGGGAGCACCAGCTGACCGGGCTGCTCACCGAGTCCGCCGCCCGCTGGCCCGGGTTCGCCGCCGAGCTGGCCGAGGCCGCCGGCGCCGATCTCGGCTACCGCACCGACGGCACCCTGGTGGTCGGGCTGACCACCGACGACCTGGCCGAGGCGCGTCGACTCTGGACGTACCAGCAGGGGTTGGGGCTGCCGATCACGCCGCTGCGCCCCTCGGAGCTGCGGGACCGCGAACCGGCGCTGGCCCCGCGCGTGCGCGGCGGCGCGGTCGCCCCCGGCGACCACCAGGTCGACCCGCGCCGGCTGGTCGCCGCGTTGCGGACCGCCGCCGAGCAGGCCGGCGCGGTGTGGCGGCCGGGTGTGATCGGCGACCTGTCCGAGGTGGACGCCCGGGTCACCGTGGTCGCGGCCGGCTGCGGCGCGGCGGCGCTCACCGGGCTCCCGGTCCGTCCGGTGAAGGGCCAGGTGCTGCGGCTCCGCGCGCCCGGTCGCGGCGCGCCGGACTTCCGGCACGTGGTCCGGGGGTACGCCGACGGCGAGTCGGTCTACCTGGTGCCCCGGGACAGCGGCGAGGTGGTGGTCGGAGCGACCGTCGAGGAGCGCGCCGACACCGAGGTGACCGCCGGCGGGGTGCTCCGGCTGCTCCGCGCCGCCGTGGACCTGGTCCCCGAGCTGGCCGAGTACGACCTGGCCGAGGCATCCGCCGGGCTGCGCCCCGGTACGCCGGACAACGCGCCGATCATCGGGGCGCTGCCCGGCCGGCCCGGCGTGCTCGCCGCCACCGGACACCACCGGCACGGCATCGTGCTCACCCCGGTCACCGCCGACCTGATCACCGAGCTGATCGTCACCGGCGAGCCGGACCCGCTGCTCGCCCCCTTCACCCCCGACCGGTTCGCCGGCACCGACGCGCCGGCCACCACGGGCCGGGATCGGACGCATCCACCATCGAGGAGGAGACGTGCAACTGATCGTCAACGGCACGGGGCGTGACCTGCCCGGCGGGACGACCCTCGCGGAGGTCGTCCGCGCGGTCACCGACCAGGAACGCGGCCTCGCGGTCGCGGTCAACGGTGAGGTGGTGCCGCGCGGCGGCTGGTCGGTGACCGTGCTGCGCGACGGCGACCGGGTCGAGGTGCTCAGCGCCGCCCAGGGCGGGTGAGCGGAGTGTCCTTCGAACTCGGCGGGGTCGGCTTCGGCTCCCGGCTCATCCTCGGCACCGGCGGCGCGGCCAACCTGCACGTGCTGGAGCAGGCCGTCCGGGCCTCCGGCACCGAGCTGGTCACGGTGGCGCTGCGCCGGGTGGACACCGCCCCGGGCACCGCCGGCGGGCTGCTCGACCTGCTGGACCGCTGCGGCGTACGGCTGCTGCCGAACACCGCGGGCTGCTACACCGCGTCGGAGGCGGTGAAGGTGGCCCACCTGGCCCGGGAGGCGTTCGGCACCGACTGGGTGAAGCTGGAGGTGATCGGGGACGACCGCACCCTGCTGCCCGACGGGGTGGAGCTGCTGCGCGCGGCCGAGGAGCTGGTCGCGGACGGCTTCACCGTGCTGCCGTACACCTCGGACGATCCGGTGCTGGCCCGGCGGCTGGCCGACGTCGGGTGTGCGGCGGTGATGCCGGCCGGCGCCCCGATCGGCTCCGGGCTGGGGGTGAGCAACCCGCACCACATCCGGCTGATCCGGCAGAGCGTGGACGTGCCGGTGATCCTCGACGCCGGCATCGGCACCGCCTCGGACGCGGCGCTCGCCATGGAGCTGGGCTGCGACGCGGTGCTGCTGGCCAGCGCGGTCACCCGGGCGGCGGACCCGGTGGCGATGGCCACCGCCATGCGGTACGCCGTGGAGGCCGGGCGGCTCGCGTACCGGGCGGGCCGGATCGCCCGCCGCTTCCACGCCCTCGCCTCCACCCCGGACGAGGGACGGCCGGACCTGTGAGCCGCGCGTCGCACCTCGCTCCGGCGGATCCCGGTGCGGATCCTCCCCGCCAGGGGTCGGTTGGTCGCAGGGTCGCAGCTTCGGCTCCAGATCTTGGCAGGAAGTGGCCCCTGGCGGGGCCGGAATTCTCCAAGATCCCGGGCCGCGCCGTGCCGTCGGGCGTGGTGCTGCTGACGGACCGGCGGGTGGCGCGGGGGCCACTCGTCGACGTCGTCGCCGGGGCCGTCCGTGGGGGAGTGCGGTGGGTGGTGCTGCGGGAGAAGGACCTGCCGCGCGCCGAGCGCCTCGCCCTCGCCGCCGATCTGCGGGCGATCCTCGCCGAGGTGGCCGGCGCGTTGATCGTGGCCGGCCCGGACCCGCTCGGCGGGGACGCCGTGCACCTGCCGGCGGCCGGCCCGTACCCGGCGCCGTGCGCGGGACTGGTCGGCCGCTCCTGCCACGACCAGGCAGAACTCGCCCGACTCAGCACAGAGGACTACGCCACCCTCTCCCCGGTCTTCCCGACAGAGACCAAACCCGGCTACGGCCCACCCCTCCGGCCGACCGGTCTCGCCAAGCTGATCAAGGCCAGCCCGGTGCCGGTCCTGGCACTGGGCGGAGTCGACACCCCCGACCACGTCAGCGCATGCGTCGCGGCAGGCGCCACCGGAGTGGCCGTGCTCGGCGCGCTCATGCGAGCCGAGAACCCCACCGAGGCAGCCACCACGCTGACCGAGAGCTTCCGCGAGGCGGTCAGCCCGCTGCCGCGCAGCCGGCACCGAACGACGGCGGTCCCCCCGACAGGGCTGCGGCCGACCGTGCCCACTCCGGGCGGTCGGGCTTGATCCCTCCGTGGGCACGGTCGGCCGCAGCCCCCCAGCGCAACGACCGCGGAACGCTGGCCGCAGCCCCCAAGCGCAACCAGAGAGGGGAAGGCGTGACGCCGCGAACAGTACTCACCATCGCCGGATCCGACTCCGGCGCAGGAGCCGGCATCCAGGCCGACCTCAAGGTCTTCGCCGCCCTCGGCGCGTACGGCACCAGCGTGATCACCGCGGTCACCGCGCAGAACACCCGGGGCGTCAACGCCGTCCTGCCACTGCCCCCGCAGACCGTCCGCGACCAGTTGGACAGCGTGCTCGGCGACTTCGCGGTACGCGCGGTGAAGACCGGCATGCTCGCCACCCCGGCGGTCGCCGACGCGGTGGCCGAGGCGGCGCAGGCGGGCCAGCTGCCCCGGCTGGTCGTCGACCCGGTGCTGGTCGCCACCAGTGGGCACCGGCTCGGCGTGGTGGAGGCGGTCGAGCGGCTGCTCCCGTACGCCGAGGTGGCGACGCCGAACTGCGCAGAGGCCGGCGTCCTCACCGGACGTCCGGTGACCACGGTCGTGGAAATGGTCGCGGCGGCCGAGGCCATCGCGGCCGGCGGCCCGGCGCACGTGGTGGTGACCGGCGGCGACCTGGACGCCGACGGCGAGTCGGTGGACGTGCTGGTCGGCGGCGGCACGACCACGCTGCTACGGGCGCCCCGGGTAACCACCCGGCACAGCCACGGCACGGGCTGTTCGTTCTCGGCGGCGATCGCCGTCCGGCTGGCGTCCGGCGATCCGGTGCCGGTCGCGGTGGCCGCCGCGAAGGAGTACGTGACCCGCGCGCTGACCGGCGCGCGGCACTGGGAGTTGGGCGCGGGACGCGGCCCGCTGGACCACTTCGGCTGGTCCTGTTGACCATCAGGGAGGCTGTCATGCAGGCACGACGCAAGGTCTACGTGGAGGGGGCGCGGCCGGATCTCCAGGTGCCGTTCGCCGAGGTGGAGCTGACCGGGGGCAACCCGCCGGTCCGCCTGTACGACACCTCCGGCCCCGGCTCCGACCCGGAGGTCGGGCTGCCGCCGCTGCGCGGGGAGTGGATCGCCGAGCGGGGTGACGTCGCTCCGGTGCGGGGCGCCGGGACGCCGCTGGCGGGCGCGGACGGGAAGCGCCCGACGCAGCTGGCGTACGCCCGGGCGGGGGTGGTCACCCCGGAGATGGAGTTCGTGGCGATCCGGGAGGGCGTCGCGCCCGACTTCGTCCGGGACGAGATCGCGGCCGGGCGGGCCGTGCTGCCGCTCAACGTCAACCACCCGGAGTGCGAGCCGGCGATCATCGGCAAGGCGTTCCTGGTGAAGGTGAACGCCAACATCGGCACCTCGGCGGTCACCTCCTCCATCGCCGAGGAGGTGGAGAAGCTGACCTGGGCCACCCGGTGGGGCGCGGACACCGTGATGGACCTGTCCACGGGCAAGCGGATCCACGAGACCCGCGAGGCGATCGTGCGGAACTCCCCGGTGCCGATCGGCACCGTGCCGATCTACCAGGCGCTGGAGAAGGTCGGCGGTGACCCGGTGAAGCTGAGCTGGGAGGTGTTCCGGGAGACCGTCATCGAGCAGGCCGAGCAGGGCGTCGACTACATGACGGTGCACGCCGGGGTGCTGCTGCCGTACGTGCCGCTGGCGGTGGACCGGGTGACCGGGATCGTCTCGCGGGGTGGTTCGATCATGGCGGCCTGGTGCCTGGCGCACCACCAGGAGAACTTCCTCTACACCAACTTCCGGGAGCTGTGCGAGATCCTGGCCCGCTACGACGTGACGTTCTCGCTCGGCGACGGGCTGCGGCCGGGCTCCATCGCGGACGCCAACGACGAGGCGCAGTTCGCCGAGCTGAGGACCCTCGGCGAGCTGACCGAGGTGGCCTGGGAGTACGACGTCCAGGTGATGATCGAGGGACCGGGTCACGTGCCGATGCACAAGATCAAGGAGAACGTGGACCGCCAGCAGGAGTGGTGCCACCAGGCGCCCTTCTACACGCTGGGCCCGCTGACCACGGACATCGCGCCCGCGTACGACCACATCACCTCGGCGATCGGCGCCGCGATGATCGGCATGTTCGGCACCGCGATGCTCTGCTACGTCACCCCGAAGGAGCACCTCGGGCTCCCCGACCGGGACGACGTCAAGGCGGGCGTGATCGCGTACAAGATCGCGGCGCACGCGGCGGACCTGGCCAAGGGGCACCCCGGGGCGCAGGCGTGGGACGACGCGCTCTCCACGGCGCGCTTCGAGTTCCGCTGGGAGGACCAGTTCAACCTCTCGCTGGACCCGGAGACCGCGCGGTCCTACCACGACGCGACGCTGCCGGCGGAGCCGGCGAAGACCGCGCACTTCTGCTCGATGTGCGGGCCGAAGTTCTGCTCGATGAAGATCACCCAGGAGCTGAAGGACTACGCCGCGCGGGGGATGAAGGACAAGTCCGAGGAGTTCGTCTCCGCCGGGGCCCGGGTCTACCTGCCGCTGGCCTGAGCGCCCTCCAGGGGCGGGCCGGTCGCACCGCCGGCCCGCCCCCGGAAGTCAGTCGCGGTGGTGGCGGCCCGTGCGCAGCGTACGGGCGTCGTCGTCGCCGTTCTCGTCGTCGGAGGCGAGGCCGGCCACCCAGTCGACGTACTCCTCGTCCTGCGCCAGCTACTCCGCCTCGCGGTCGGCCTCGGTCACCTCGGTCGCCTTGCCCCGGTTGCGCCGGAACAGGCCCCGCCGCTGCTTCGCCTTCCCGCCGCCGGGCTCACCGACCGCCTCGCTCGGGGCGGGCCGGGTGCTCCCCGGTGTGCGAGGCGTCGACCGTCCGCGGCGTCCCGCCGCGTGCCGCCCGTCGTCGCTGGGCTGCGGCGCCTCGGCGGTGGTGTGCCGGGCGGAGGCGAAGGCGTCCCAGCCGGCGCTCCGGCCGAGGTCCGGCAGGGCCCGGTGGCGGGGACGCGGCGCGGACTCGATCCGGGCCGCCTCGCTCGGGGTGCCGTCGCTGTCGGTGGTGCCGTCTGGGCCGGCGCCGCCGGGCGCGCCGGCGTCGCCGCGCGGGTTGACCGGCGAGTTCGACGCGGGCGCGACCGGCCAGGCGGGGCGGACGCTGCCCGGCCCGTCCGGTAGTCCTCGAAGATCGGGACGCCAACGACCCGCTCCACGCCCTCTGGCGCCTCATCGGCCTACGCGGGCTCCGCAGGGGCGAAGTCGCCGGGCTGCGCTGGTCGGACATCAATCTCGACGCCAACGAGTTGACCATCGTCCAACAGCGGGTCTCCGCAGGACACCACGTCTACCAGGGCCCACCCAAGAGCGCGGCAGGCCAACGGGTCGTCGCCCTCGACAGGGCCACCACCGCCGCCCTGATCCACCACCGCCAGCAGCAACAAGAACGGGCAGCCCGACGCATCGAAGCCCGCCTGGCCTACCGCGACACCGGCTACGTCTTCACCCGACCGGACGGCCAGCCCTACCACCCCGGCTACTTCACCCACCGGTTCGCAATTCTCGTCAAAAGATCCGAACTGCCGCCCATCCGGCTACACGACCTGCGGCACGGCGCCGCGTCCCTCGCCCACAGCGCCGGGGTGGACCTCAAAACAATTCAGGACCAACTGGGCCATTCCCAGATCGACACCACCGCGGACGTGTACACCAGCGTGCTACCAACAGCCCAGCACGAGGCCGCCGCCGCCACCGCTGAACTCGTCCGGAAGGCAGCCCGGGACCGCCTCGCCGCCATCAGGCGCAGCGCCCTGGACCCGGCCGCCCCAAGGGCCGTACCTCCATCCCCGCACCCCGCTACCCGGCCGGCAAGAAACAACCCAAAAAGGACACCAAGCGGCGCAGCAGAACCGAGGGGAGCGGTTAAAGCGAAGCTGAAGTAAGCCGTCGAAAGCCTGATGCCGAACAACCGGCCAGGGGGGTATCGAGGTGGACGAACGCGAAAGGGCCGGACACCCACATGACGTCCGGCCCCCGCACCCTGCCCCAGCTACACGGCGTCGAGCACCCTGCACCGGCCCTCCTCGGCTATCCGGCGGATGACCTCCGCACCCACCAGCCTGCCACCGCCGGCACCACGGGCCGCATCACGGGCGATGCAGGTTTCCACCGGCACATCCCGCAGGTCGACCGCCACCAGGTTCGCCCCGGCCTGCTTGGCGAGCCGCCGCCACTGCTCCACCGAAGCGTCCGGCAAGTTCGTGTCGTCAACGATCACACTCAGGCCTGCGCGCAGCAGCGCGAGCACCTGCGCTTTCTGCGCGGTGGTCACCGCGTCCTCCTGCCACCGCACACCGATCCTGCGACCGTGGCCCATGGTCCGCAGGTCGTCGCGGTTCACGCGGAAGCGACGCTCAGGATCCTCGGCAACCCACCTTTCGGCGTAGGTGGTCTTACCGGAGCCGGGCAGGCCACGGGTGATGACAAGGGCGAGCATCATTCCTCCTTGGCGGATATGCGCGGCGGACAGCTCCCTCCCGGCCAGCGGCAAGCCTATCTAGGGCGCGACGTGGAAGAACTCTGTAACCGGAACCACGAAGCCCCCCACCTGACTCACGTTCGGTGGGGGCTTCGTGGTTCACGAAACCGTCGAGCAGCAGACCGAAGCGATCCGCGCGGAGGCCTACCTACGCCGCTTGGAGCGGCTCGCCGTCAGGGCCGGCACCGGTCCTGCGGGTGTCGGCGGGCAACATCCGCCACGACGCGCTCGACCCCGCTCCGTACGGGCGCCGAACGCGATGTCGGGCCGACGATGCAGCACCACGCCGGTCAACGCTCCTCGATGGACATGATTGTCGAGGGACGGTCCTTGGCGACACCGTGCAGGAACCGATCCAGGAGTCCCCTGGGGACAAGGTTACAGCGGGCGGCGGCGGGTTGCCGTCACGATGGCCGCGAGCGGGGCGCTGCCGCCCGTCGGTCTTGGCCAGCAGCGCGGCCCCGATCACCTCGACGGCGTCCGCGCGGCGTGGCAGCAGCCACCTGGGCTGTGGCAACGAACACTTCCCACTGCCATTGAGCCATTCCGCGTAACGATGGGTTGCGTTCCGCAACCGCTCGTGCGGCGGGGCGCTGCTGGCCGCGAAGGCAGCTGGCTACAGCCATGTCAACATCGACGGGATGCTGGTCGAGACCGACCGATGCCGCACCCCGGGCCCCACGCCTGGGGTCGATTTATCGTGGTCGGGTAAGCACGACAACCACGGCGGTAACGTCCAGGTGATCACCGTCCCGGACGGCTGGCCGATCTGGACGTCCGAGGTGCGGCCCGCCCGCGAGCACGACACCACCGCCGTCCGCGCCCACACTGACATCCCTGCCCACGCTCGCCAACGCAGCCGAAGACCTGCGCGCTCTGGGCGACCTGGGCTATGAGGGCGAGTCCGTCACCATCACCGTGGCGTTCAAGAGACCCAAAGGTGGGCGCCTGACCCTCGTACAGCAGCAACTGAACAAGGCCCACAACAGCGTCCGCGCCATCGGCGAGCGCGGCAACTCGCTGCTGAAGATGACGTTCAAGGCGGTGCGCAACGTCAGCCTGGATCCGTGGAGGATCGGGAAGATCGTCGCCGCAGCGCTCGTCATCCTCCACGTCGACCAGGCCCGCACCACATGACACGCTCAGTGGTCAACTCGTTGCGCGGAATGGCTCAGTCACCTATCGGCCACGACTCAAATTGAAGGAAATCTCCGACAGTCACCGGCGAGGCCGCGAGTCCATGTACGGCCCGGCTCGTTTGGGAACTAGTTGGATAGTCGGTCCGGACGAGGGGGCAGGGTGATGGCCACCACCTGCGGCGACCAACTGGCGGTACGGTCTGCCTTGTGCGGCAATAACCGTTGGTCGCCACCGCGGCTGGCCGCCCCGCGCGCCGCTCTCCTGGTCAAGCACCTTGATCGGTTGTTCGCCCCGGGCAGCCAGCAACTGGAGCTCAGGGTGGGCTCGGAGGTGCGCCGGTACGGCTGCTGCTGGCAGCCAGCGACGCGCTACGGTCCGGCCGGATCGACCGCGCCGTTCAGCGGGCGGTGGAGCAGCAGC